>JAILPP010000073.1 GCA_024699425.1 Oscillospiraceae bacterium
AAAGCACGACTTTACAGTATTCGGTTGGTATCGTATCGTACTTGGCGTACTGGTCATCCTGTATTTTTCATTTGCAAGATAAAAGAAAAGAGAGGCTTCTGCCTCTCTTTTGTGATTTCGTGAAAATGTGACATCATTCCACAAAAAAAGAAAAAGCTTATACATCCATACAAAATTTGCAAATGACTTGCAATTGACCGTTGACTGTGCTATAATGAATAAGAAATGCATTTCAATTAGACTTCCTCGGAAACTGGAGAAGTGTCAGATTCCGCAGGATATTTCCGAGGAAGTCCATTTTATACAACATCCGGTGCCCTCTGCGTACTGTGAGAGGGGTAAAAGGGAAGCGGCTGTGATTGTCGCACGATCTCGTCACTGTGAAGGGTGAGTCTTTCTGCAAACAGCCACTGGGAAACCGGGAAGGCGCAGTCAGACGCTGACCCCCAAGTCAGGAAACCTGCCGGATGGGATAGTACAGGGCAAAAGCCCAAGATCACGAGGTATTGATCGTACTGTAACAAGACCCCGAAGGGTCTCATTGCAGTGCTTTCTGCTGTTCGGGCGGAAAGCATTTTGCGTTCGTGCCTTTCCATCAAAGGAAGGATGATTCACATGAAAAAAATGACCGCTTATCTTCTGAGTGCTGCTCTTTTCGCATCTCTTGCAACAGCCTGTGCGGGAAATGCGCCTGCTTCTCCTGCTGCGGAACCCGCAACAGAAGCAGCGACTGCTGCCGCTGAGACACTTTCCGGGACCGATGCCGTGACAGAAGCAGAAACTGAGGCGGAAACCGAGGAAGAAGCCATCGAGGAAGAGAATGACGAGGAAAACTACAACACAGGTGATGCAAGTTTGGACAATGTACGCAATCAAGACGAGATCGGCGAAAATGAATTGCTGGTGCTGAGTTTTGGCACGAGTTTCAATGACAGCCGCCGTCTGACCATCGGTGCGATCGAGAATGATCTGGAAGCAGCTTTTCCGGATTACAGCGTGCGCCGCGGATTTACGGCAAATATTATCATTGACCATGTGCAGAAGCGTGACAACGTTCTCATTGATGACGTGGACGCAGCACTGGACAGAGCCATTGCCAACGGTGTCAAGAATCTTGTCATACAGCCGACACATCTGATGAACGGTTTGGAATATAACGATCTGCTCGAACAGGTCGGGAGCAAGGCGGATGCATTTGAGAATGTTGCTTTTGGTGAACCGCTGCTGACCTCGGACGAGGATTTCAAGCGTGTGGAAACTGCTGTCACCGACTGGACGAAGGACTATGATGACGGCGAAACTGCCATTGTGTTCATGGGTCATGGTACAGAGGCGGATTCCAATCAGGTTTACACGAAAATGCAGGAAATGCTCACCGCAGACGGTTTTGACAATTATTACGTCGGCACAGTAGAAGCGACACCTTCTCTTGATGATGTGCTGCAAGCTGTCAAGGCAGGCGAGTACAAGCGTGTAGTTCTGGAACCGCTGATGGTTGTTGCCGGCGATCATGCCAATAATGATATGGCCGGCGATGATGAAGACAGTTGGAAAACAGTGTTTGCAAATGAAGGCTACGAGGTGGAATGTGTCCTGAGAGGTCTTGGTGAAAACGAAGCCATCCGCAGCATTTACATCGACCACGCCAAGGCAGCAATGGAGAGTATACAGTAATCTTTCACTGCCTTTAGATTGGAGAATGCTATGAAACGTGTGTGGATAGGCTGTATTCTGGCAGTCTGGACGATTGGTATGACAGGATGCGGCGGGAATGCTCCCGCTGCACCCGAAAATGCAGTTGCAACTGATGCTGTGACAGAAGCAGTCACGACTGAACCGATGACGGAAACCGAAATTGTTACAGAGGAAAAAACACAGCCGGAAACGGTAGAGGTCATTGAGGTTGTGGAAGAGGGCATGGTACCGGTCACAGCGGAAGCACTGAAAGACGGTGATTATGACGTAACGGTGGATTCCAGCTCGTCCATGTTCAGGATCGACAGTGCCGTGCTTCATGTGGCAGACGGTGCCATGACTGCGGATCTGACCATGAGTGGAACAGGGTATCTGTATCTGTTTATGGGAACAGGCGAGACAGCGGAAACAGCGGATGAATCGGAACGCATCTCCTACACGGAGAATGCAGACGGGCAGTATGTATTTACAGTTCCGGTCGAAGCACTCGATGCGGGAATCGAATGTGCCGCCTACTCAAAACGCAAGGAGATATGGTATGACCGTACCCTTCTGTTCCGTATGGATTCTCTCCCGACAGAGGCGTTTGCAGACAGCATTTTCACAGATCCTGCTTCACTGGAGCTGACGGATGGCAGTTATACAGTTGATGTGACATTGGAGGGCGGTTCCGGCAAGGCATCTGTGCAGTCTCCTGCGAAGCTCACTGTTGCAGACGGCAACTATACTGCTGAGATTATCTGGAGCAGCAACAAATATGATTATATGGTTGTTGACGGTGAGAAGATCGAACCGGTCAGCATGGAAGAATTTTCTGTCTTTGAGATCCCCGTGATCGGCTTTGACTACAAAATGCCCGTTTCGGCGGATACAACTGCTATGAGTAAGCCGCATGAGATCGGGTATACGCTGTACTTTGATTCGGAGTCGATCACAGAATGAAACGTGTCATTGCAATTTTGTTCGCCTGTCTCCTTCTGACAGGCTGCACCTCCTCCCCTGCTTTGTCATCGGATACCGTGCAGGAAAGCACTGTTTCCGAAGATGTGATGGAGCTGCACTATGCCGATCAGTTTGCAGTGCATTATCTTGCGGACGGCTGTGTGGCGATCAACATCGCAGACGGACAGAAATTTCTGCTTGTGCCGGAGCATGGACAGATTCCGGAGAATACGGAAAACAGAGTAATTTTACAGCAGCCGCTGAAAAATCTTTATGTTGCTGCATCTTCGGCAGTGGATCTGTTTGACGGCATCGGCTGTCTGGACAGTATCCATATGATTTCCACAAAAGACTGGAGCCTCCCCGCTGTGCAGGAGGCTCTTGACAATGGTAAATTGCAGTATATCGGGAAATACAGCGCACCGGATTATGAACAGCTTTTAGAGAACGGGTGCGGGCTTGCCGTGGAATCGACCATGATCTACCATACCCCGGAAACCAAAGAGCAGCTTGAAGCGTTGGGGATTCCGGTTCTGGTGGAACGTTCCAGCTATGAGTCACACCCGCTGGGGCGTATGGAGTGGCTGCGGCTGTATGGACTTCTTCTTGGAAAAAGTGCGGAGGCAGATGCTTACTTTGAAGAGAAAACAGCCGGATTCCGTGAAATTTCCGCTGCACAGACAATGGACGGAAAGCGACCGACTGTTGCATTTTTCTACATTTCCCCGAATGGTTATGTCAATGTGAGAAAACCGGGTGATTATATTTCGGCAATGATCGAAATGGCAGGCGGGCAGTACTGTCTGTCTGCGGAGAGTCTGCGTGTGGAGGAAAACGCACTTTCCACCATGAATATCCAGATGGAGAGTTTTTATGCACTGGCAAAAGATGCCGACATTCTGATCTACAATGCGACCGTAGACGGTGAACTGGACACAATGGAAGAACTGCTTCGGAAAGATGCCATGCTTGCCGATTTCAAAGCCGTGCAGAATGGAAAAGTCTGGTGCAGTGAACAGGATATGTTCCAGCAGACAACAGGCGCAGCCGATCTCCTTTGTGATCTGCATAATATCATCACTGAAAACGGCGAACCGCTTTCTTTTCTTCATCGGCTGAGGTGAATTATGAATCGAAAACTCCGCTGTATTTTGGGATTTTCTGTGCTGTTAATTCTGATTGTCATACTTTTGCTGCTGAACCTGACAATAGGAACAAGTGCAGTTTCTCCGTCAAAAGCGATTAGGATTCTCACGGGCAGCATTCAGGACAAAACTGCTTCCGGTATACTTCTGCGCATTCGGATGCCGAGAATGCTGGCGGCTTTGCTTCTGGGCGGTGCGCTTGCGGTCTCCGGATTTTTATTGCAAACGTTCTTTGGAAATCCGATTGCAGGTCCCTTTGTGCTGGGAATCTCTTCCGGCGCAAAACTTGCTGTGGCAATGCTGATGGTGTTCAGCTTGCAGTGCGGCATTGTGCTGCACTCATGGCTGCTGATTGCCGCATCATTTATGGGTTCGATCGTTGCGACAGGCTGGATTCTTGCGGTGTCGGGAAAAGTGCGCAGTATGTCCCTGCTGATTGTAGCGGGTGTCATGACAGGATATATCTGTTCCGCCGTCACGGAACTTGTTGTGACCTTTGCGGATGATGCCAATATTGTAAATCTGCACAACTGGGCGCAGGGCAGTTTTTCGGGAACAGACTGGACGGATGTCAGCGTGATGAGTCTTGTGATTCTTCTTACGGTACTGCCGGCATTTCTGCTTTCCAAACCCATGAGTGCCTATCTGCTCGGTGAAAGCTATGCGGAAAATCTCGGAGTCAACGTCCGTCGGTTTCGCATTGCGTTGATTTTGCTGTCCAGTATTCTTTCAGCGTGTGTAACGGCATTTGCAGGACCTGTTTCCTTTGTGGGGGTTGCTGTTCCGCATCTGATGAAACGTCTGCTCGGCACGGCAAAGCCGATTCTTCTGATTCCTGCCTCCTTTCTGGGCGGAGCAGCCTTTTGTCTCGGCTGTGATCTGCTTGCACGCACGTTGTTTGCGCCCACGGAACTGAGCATCAGCACGGTAACAGCCGTTTTCGGAGCGCCCGTCGTCATTGGAATGCTGGCGCAAAGGAAGAAAAGCGTATAAACTACAAATGAGCATTCTATACAAGATAGCGAGTCGGTATTGGGGGCTGCTCGCCCCCCAAACCCCCTCGGCAGGGCGGTGACCGCCCTGCACCCACATAGTTTTTATGTATTAGGTATAAAGTCAGGCATAAAGCATCTCTGGTGACCCGTCAGAGATGCTTTATGCATATCTGCAACTGCGTCTGCATAGAATGCAATCAGAAAGGAGTGGGATACTATGTGCGGAATTGCAGGCATGATCTCATTTACAGAGGAGCTGCGGACACAGGAAAAGATCTTTGAACAGATGCAGGATACCATTGTCCGACGGGGACCCGATCAGCGGGGAATCTTTCTTGCCGATCATGCGGCACTCATTCATACACGTCTTGCGGTCATTGATCCGGAGGGCGGCAGACAGCCGATGACCTTTGGTGATGAACGTGATGTTTACACGATCGTCTATAACGGCGAGCTGTACAATACGGCGGAATTACGGCAGGAACTGAACAGGGCGGGCTTTTCGTTTGAAACATATGCAGACACGGAAGTAATTCTAAAAGCCTATATGCACTGGGGTGCGGACTGTGTGCGGCAGTTCAACGGTATTTTTGCCTTTGCCGTCTGGGAACATCATGCCGGACGTTTGTTTCTTGCCCGTGACCGTATCGGTGTAAAGCCGTTATTTTATCATCTCAGCTCGGAACGCCTGCTTTTCGGATCGGAACTGAAAGCAATTTTAGCGCATCCTTCCGTGCCGCATGAGATCGGCATTGACGGCATCAGTCAGCTCCTTCTTTTCGGACCGGGACGGACACCGGGATGCGGAGTATTCAAGGGAATGCGTGAGCTGAAACCGGCGCACTGTGCCTACTATACAAAGCACGGCTGGGAGGAATCCTGCTACTGGAAGCTCGAAGCGGGGACACATACAGAAAACTTTGACCAGACAGCAGAACATATCCGCTTTCTCCTGACGGATGCGATTCGTCGGCAGCTTGTTTCTGATGTGCCGTTGGGGACGTTTCTGTCAGGCGGACTGGACAGCAGTCTGATCTCTTCGGTTGCGGCACGGGAATTTGCTGAAAGCGGAAAGGAACTGCATACCTTTTCCGTGGACTATACCGACAATGACAAATATTTCAGGGCATCGAAATTCCAGCCGAACTCTGACCCTGCCTATATCCGCAGAATGCAGGAATATCTGCAATGCACGCATCATTGGACTGTCATTGATACCCCTGCCCTTTCCGGGGCGTTGTCGGAAGCAGTCGAAGCCCGTGATCTGCCCGGAATGGTCGATGTAGATGCCTCTCTCCTGCTTTTCTGTAAGGAAATACGGGAACACGTCACAGTCACTCTTTCGGGAGAGTGTGCGGATGAACTGTTCGGTGGTTATCCTTGGTACCGTGATCCGGAAATACGGGCAGCCTACGGCTTTCCGTGGTCGCAGTCCACGGCATACAGAATGGGCTTTGCACGTCCTGAAATCGCAGAACTTCTGCATCAGCGGCAGGATATTGACCGTGAATATCAGGCAACGCTGGCAAGGACAGCGCTGCTTCCTGATGAAACACCCACAGAAAGTCGTATGCGAGAAATGATGCGCCTGAATCTTGATTGGTTTATGCAGACACTGCTTGACCGCAAGGACAGAATGTCCATGTACAGTGCGCTTGAAGTCCGTGTTCCGTTCTGTGATTACCGTATTGCACAGTATCTTTATAACGTTCCGTGGGAATTCAAGGAACACGGCGGCTATGAAAAGGGGCTGCTGCGGACGGCGATGCAGGACTATCTCCCGAAGGAAATTCTTTGGCGGAAGAAAAGCCCCTATCCCAAGACCCACAATCCGAATTATCTGACTACCGTTACAGAAATGCTGGAACAGCGGTTGCAGAATCCCGATGCGCCTGTTTTGCAGATCGTTACGAGAGAAGCGCTGGAACATCTGCTTCACGGAAATGACAATGTACAGTGGTACGGTCAGTTGATGACCAGACCGCAGACGATTGCCTATTTCTGGCAGATAGATTACTGGATGGAACATTATCAGGTCAGAATCGCTGTATCATAATCTGAAAAGCCCCCTCTGTCGGGACGTGACAGAGGGGGTTAAAATAACAGGACTCAGCTTCGGTAGGCACTGATGCCGATGCTCTTGGAGGATGCCGCTTTTCTGGCATTCAAATATTCTGCATGAAGTTTTGTCAGGAGAGAATCCGCAGTTTTCCCTCTGAAGGGCTGTGAACCGGTGACGGCACTGAATACCGGACTGCTGACATTGATATTGATGACACTGCCGATATTGCCGATCAGGCACTTGATGTCCTCAGCGTACTGTTCCGCCTGCTGCAAAGTGATTTTTTCATTGAAAAGGAATGTGAAATCCTCGCCGGAAACGGTGTAAAGTGTACCGTAGTTTCCGAATGTTTCCTTGATTCGTTTGGACATTTCGCTCATGTAATTATCCATCACAGAGTAACTGATCATGGAAAGCAGCGCATCATGATCGCCAAGGACAAACTTTGCAATGCAGAAGTTCTTTTCATTTTTCAGCAGTTCGTCGAGATGTTCCTGCAAAGCGTAGCGGTTTCCGCAGTCCATAATCAGATTGGTATAGGCAATATCCACGGTTTTCTGTGCAGCTTTATTGGCACGGTTCTGCTGATACTCTGCCTCCTGCTGTTTTGCGGCGAGGCGTTCTTCTCTGCGTTTGACGTTGAAACCGATGAGGATCAGCAGGATCACACCGACGATAAACATGATAGAGAACGAGCAGTCGGAGATGATATGGAAACGGCGGCTGCTCTCTGCTCTGTCGTCGGCATATTTCTTACACATGAACATGATAGAATTCAGGATGTGCTTTGTCCCTGTATGCGTCTTACGCATATCCGCAATCTCTGTTGAGGCATCTGTGTTCCCGTTATCGTTTACGATATCCTCGACCTTGGCACGGTAGTTGTTGACCGCATCCGAAAGCAGTTTGATGTTGGCTTCCTCATATTCATTTGCTTTTTCGATCGAACAATAATCTTCTACGGCACTGTCTACTGTGTGGAGGCTGTTGAAAATATCAGATACGGCTACTTCTCTTGTCGTTTCATACTCATTGGAAATCAGTTTCTCGACTTTCTGGTTGACATTATCTACTTCATCGCTGACGGTATACAATGCATTCATTGCCTTGACGCTGTGGCGGTATGTCCAGCGGCCGTTGATATAGATGATATTGCTGACGACCAGAAAGACAACGTTGACAACAGCATAGATAATGATAGCAAAGATGATAAATCGTGGAAAAGGTTTTTTGTGCATAAATACAACCTCCTTGCCTGACCTGTGGTCAGATGATACTATATCCATTGTAACACAATTGCATTGGAATGTCAAGTATATTTGGGAACATAAGGCAAAATGATTAGTCAAAATGCATAAAAATAAGATCATTTACACCAAAATTCAAAAAAAGCATTGCAATTTCTGTGCAAATGTATTACAATATAAGTAGAATGCTTTACTGTTTTTACAAATTTACGAAGGAGTGTTGACTGATTATGAAATACACAGTACCCCTGACAGCAGCAGCCCTGCTGATAGGTCTGTCTCTTACCGGATGCAACAAAGTTCCTGCTAATAAAGTACATTCTGCGGCAGATCTTGTAGGAAAGACGATTGCCTGCCAGTATGGTACGACAGGTTATATTTTTGCCGGCGACGTTGAAAATGCAAGTGTTGTCGGCTATAATACAGGCTCAGAGGCGATCGAAGCCCTCAAATCGGGGCAGGCAGATGCGGTAATCATTGATAATGAACCTGCGAAGCTGTATGTTTCACAGGATCCGTCACTGACGATTCTTGCAGATCCGTTTGCGGAAGAAGAGTATGCCATTGCATACCGCATCGGCAATGATGAGCTTGGGGAGAAACTGGATGAGGCGCTGTCCATCCTGAAAAAAGACGGAACACTGGGGAATATTACAAGTCACTGGATCGGTGAGAATGCAGATTACGTTTCCTATCAGCCGTCTGATGAAGAGCATCCGAACGGTCAGCTTTTCATGGCGACCAATGCGGAATTTCCGCCCTATGAGTTTTTTAACAACGGCGAGATCGTGGGCATTGATGCGGACATGATGCGGGCTGTTTGTGACAAGCTGGGTATGGAACTTGTAATTCAGAATATGGAATTTCAGGATATTCTGACCGCTGTGGAGGACGGTCGTGCAGATGTGGGCGTAGCGGGTATCACTGATTCGGATGAACGCCGTGAGATCGTGGATTTCACGCAGAGCTATGCGGTGACAACGCAGGTAATCATTGTCAGAAGCTGAGGAAAGCGTAAATATGAAGAGCTGATCGGATGCCGGTCAGCTCTTTTCTTGTGAATGGATCTCGTCGAGTTTTCGTTGCAGATCGCTGAGGTAGACGGATTTTCCGAGCTGTACAGCGATCATTTCGCCCAATCCATAAATATCATCTGTGATTTCACACAACAGGAATCCATAGATCAGCCCGCCGTAAAAGATCGTAAACGCTGCGAATCCCTTGCATTTCAGGGACAGTTCATCACGCCGGAAAATATCTTCCATTTTGCAGCGTTGCCGTTCCTTGGGGAGCATATACAGTTCGCCGGATTTGATGACACATTTCAGGCTGAGTTGTTCCGGAAATTCTGTCTGTGCATCAAACCGGTAATGAACCGGCGATTCATACAGATACAGTGCGGCATTTTTCAGACGGAGCATCTCGGTACTGCGGTAAATCTGTTCGGGATCCTGCTGTGCATTGGCAGTATATGCCATTCCGCCGATGATGAAATCCTGCATCATCTGACGGTTTTTGGAAATGGCAGTCATTTCGTGGATCTTCTGTTCGGAAATCGCACAGATCGCCCTGTCCCGCATATGGGAGAAAAGACGATTGAGCATGATTTTTGCCGTCGGTGATTTTACCCAACTGTTGATACCGCTTTGCAGCTTGTCCAGACTGTGTACGAGTTTGGTAGCATCTGTATGCTCCATTGCGCCCTTCTCAAAGAATTTGTCGATCATGGCAGCGATCTCGTTATATTCCTCGAAGCTCAGATAGCGGTTCTGCATTGCGATCAGAATGCGGGACATAAATTCAAAGAACAAGCGCTTCAGATTGACGGATTCTCTGTCGATAAATTCATTTTTATAGCGATAGAAACAATCGTCAAACATTCTGTCGATAAATCCCGTGTTGATTTTCAGCATATCCATACGGGTATAGACATACATTTCATATTGCAGGGATTCCCTGCCGTAAAGGCGGGTCGGTACAAGTGCGGAGCTGACCTCCTCCCCGTTGAACTTCTGCATCAGGACTTCAATCGCCTTCTGTCCGAGGGAACAGCGGTCTGCACCAATGGAAGAAAGTGTCGGATTCAGTTCGCCTGCCATATGGGTATTATCGAAACCGAAAACCATCACATCCCGTCCGGGGAGCAGATCACGTTCTGCCATTGCCTGATAAAGTCCCTTGGCGGAGGCATCATTCACACAGAAGATTGCCTGAACGCCCGGATTGCGGTCGAGCAGTGCGCCTGCCTCTTCGGAGCAGAGGTCGTGCATATTGGTGGCTTCGTAGTTCTTATCCGTGAATGTAATTCCGTTCGCTGCAAGGCATTTGGCAAAGATGTCTTTGCGGGCACGGGCATCAACGTTATCATCACGTCCTCCCAGCATACAGAATTTGGTGAGTCCGTTGATATTGACGAGGCAGTTGACAGCCTCACGGATGCCAGTCTCATTATCGTAATTGATAGTTGTCAGACCGGGGCGGTTGGAGGCGATATAGACTTTGGGAATATTGCGGTAGCGGTCTGCAAATGTCTGATTGACCTGTTCAAATTTTTCATCCGTCATGCTTCCGAGGTGGATAATCAGCCCGTCA
>JAILPP010000082.1 GCA_024699425.1 Oscillospiraceae bacterium
AGGCGATCGGCACCGTGCATTATATCAGCCCCGAACAGGCGCGGGGCGATGAGACCGATGAAAAGAGTGATATTTACTCTGTCGGTGTCATGCTGTATGAGATGCTCACGGGGCAGAAGCCTTTCGACACAGACAATCCGATCTCGATTGCCGTGATGCATATGCAGAACACACCGCAGCGTCCCCGTTCGATCAATCCGGACATTCCCGCAGGACTCGAAGAGATCATACTCCGTGCAATGGAGAAAGATCCGGAGAACCGCTATCAGACAGCCGCCGACATGATCCGTGATATTGAAGCATTCAAGGCGAACAACTCCATGACATTCGGCTACTACTCGAATTCAGGCAAAAAAGTGGTAACGGAGAAGAAAGCGGACACCGACTCCCCGACCCAGTATTTCAATTCCGCCGCTGCCCAGCAGGAAGCAGAAAATGTCCGCCGCAAGCAGCAGGTGCGCACACGTCCCAAGTACGAACCCGAAGAAGAATATTACGATGAAGATGACGGTTACGACTATGAAGGTGACGATGAAGATGAGGACGAAGAGGAAGAGGCGCGTCCGTCCGTGTTCATTCCCGTCATGACAGCGATCACCATTGCATTTATCATAGTAGCAGTATTATTTGTATTGTGGCTTGTGAAGGGTGTTCTGAACGATCCGGGCAGATCGACCAAATACGAAATGCCCAATCTTGTCGGCATGGACTACTACGAAGCCAAGGACACCTACAGCTATCTTGATCTCCAGATCGACAAGACGGAATATTCCAACTATGAGAAGGATGTCATTTTCTTCCAGGATGTACAGGTCGGCGAAGCAGTCGGCAACGGACAGACGGTCAAGGTCAACGTATCGCTGGGCATCAGCATGGCAAAGGTACCCGATGTCAGCAACTATCATTATGAATATGCAAGAAAGATTCTGGAGCAGGAGGGCTTCATCACAGAGCTGAAATATGAGATGAGTTCCGACGGCACACAGGCATCGAACGTGATCCGCACCGAGCCTTCCGCAGGGCAGGAAGCCGAAGCAGGCTCTACCATCATCATCTATGTTTCCAAGGGTATGAACAGCGATGCCATCGAAGTATCCAACATGGTCGGCATGACCCTTGAGCAGGCGACCACCCTCTGCGAATATTACGGGCTTGTCGTTGAGAAGGTAGACGAAGCCTCTCTGGAAGCAGAAAACACCGTCATTGCGCAGAGTATTGAAGCAGGCGAATTTGTAGAAAGCGGCGACACCATCACGCTGACCTATTCCAACGGTGAAGACCCGTCCGGCATTGTCACCTACACGCTCCCGATTCCGGAAGGTGTACAGGGCGTATTCACCATTGACATCATCGACAACACAGGTGTTTCGAGAACTTCCAAGCGTATTGTAGCGGGTATTTCCACCAGTGTATCCATTGACGTACAGGGTACAGGCTCCGAGACACTGAGTGTCGTTATCACAAGCAGCGACGGCAAGACTGCGACCATCGGCACTTACAACTTTGACTTTGCGAATATCGCTTTCACGCCTGTCAAGGAGGACATCAACGCTGCATTTGATGCAATCGGCGCAACCCAGCCTCCGACAGAAGCACCCGCACCGGCAGACGGCGGCGGCAGCAGCGGCGGTGAAGTCACACCGATCGAGATTGCACCGGCAGGCGGCAGCAGCAGCAATGACAACAGCAACTCCGGTGGTGAAGAAGTACTTCCCGACCCGCCCGCACCGATCTTCTGATCGTGAGCAGCGCATTGCACGAAGCACCGATCATCACGAAATCCGTCAGGGGACTCTACACCGTAGTGTCCCCTGACGGTGTATCGGAGGAACTGCCCGCAAGGGGCATACTCCGCAGGAAGGGGCAGGAGCCGTATGTCGGCGACTATGTACGGGTGGAAGACGGCGCAATTGCCGAGGTGCTTCCCCGCAGAAATGAGATCATCCGTCCGCCCCTTGCCAATCTTGACCAGCTCTGTTTTGTGGTATCCATGTGTGAACCGCAGCCGAATCTGCGTCTGCTGGACAAATTCATCGCCGTTTCCGCATACAAGGACATAGCCCCGCTTCTGTTTCTGACGAAGATCGACTTAGCATCGGGCGAAGCGATACGGAAGCTGTACAGTGCGATCGGCATTCCGATCCTGCCTGTTGATTACAATGAACCGTCAACGTTGGAAGCGGTGCGGGAGGCATTCCGTGGAAAGGTCAGTGCCCTGACGGGCAATTCGGGCGCAGGCAAATCGACATTGCTGAATGCGCTGGATGCGACGCTTGCGATTCCCACGGGAGAGATCAGCCAGAAGTTAGGACGAGGGCGGCACACCACCCGTCATGCGCAGCTCTACCCGCTGCAAACGGGTGGCTACATCGCAGACACACCGGGCTTTTCGACGTTTGACACGATGCGGTATGCGGTGATCCGCAAGCACGAGCTTGCTGCCTGCTTCACGGAATTTGCGCCCTACACGGAGGACTGTCGTTTCAAGGACTGTTCCCACACCTGTGAAAAGGGCTGTGCCGTTCTGGAAGCTGTTCAGGCGGGCATCATTCCCCGCACCCGTCACGAGAGCTACTGTGAAATGTACGAAGAAGCGAAGACCATCAAGGAGTGGGAATTGTGAGAACCTGTATCCTCATTGCAGGCGGTGACGTGACGGGCAGCATTGTCATACCGGAGGGGGCACTTGTCCTGTGTGCGGACTGCGGACTGCGGCACGCAGAGCGTCTTGAAATCAGACCTGATGTTGTGATCGGAGATTTTGATTCTTATACGGAGACACTCCCGCACGGCATTGCCACACTCCGTCTCCCCGTTGAAAAGGACGTGACGGACACCATGCAGGCAGTCCTGTACGGTGCAGAGCAAGGCTGCCGTGAATTTCACATTTACGGTGTATTCGGCGGAGCAAGAATTGACCATTCGCTTGCCAACATACAAATGCTGCACACCATGTACACCAAGGGGCTGCACGGCATACTGCACCACGGAACCACGCTTGTGACAACGCAGTCACCGGAGGACGGCACGCAGCGGTATCCTTGTTTTGACGGAGATTTTTCAATTTTTGCGATGACGGACACCTGTGAGGGAGTCACGATACGGGGCTGCAAATACAACGTGGAACACATCACACTGCGGAACAGTTTTCCCCTGGGTGTCAGCAACAGCATCACAGCAGAAGCAGCGGAGATCACCGTGCAGACGGGTTTACTTCTGATCGTACAGGTACGGAAACCGTCACCAAATCCCTGAAACGGCATATACTGCAATATATTAAACAGGGAGGGAAACCATCATGAAAATTGTTGTCATCAAAAGCCCGAAGTTTCTGTCCGGAATGTTCCGGCTGCTCTTCCATATCAAAAAGGCGGAATCCGAATAAACAAAAAGCCCTGCTTCGGCAGGGCTTTGGCATTTTTTCAGGAAATGCGGCATAGAGTAGCCTTAGAAAGGGGCTGAACCTATGAACGATGTCATTGTGGAAATTCCGGAGGAGCAAAGCTGGGAACCGCCCGTTCTCCGTGAATCCGACCCGGAACCCGAACATCATAGTGCGGCAGACATATTCTTCATGCAGTACGCCGTCTGTATTCTTGTGCTGACGACGTTGCTGCTGCTGCGGCTGTTCGATCAGAGTGCCTACACGCAAGTGACGGACACATTCCGTACACAGAGCAGTGCGCCCGATCTGCCGTGGACGGAGCAGCTTTTCGGGCTTGCAGGCAGTCTGTGGAAATAAGATTCGGCAGGCGGAAGCTCTGCATCGACTTCGGCTTTCCTGCGATGCTTTCGCTGATCCTGCTTTCGGGAGAGCGAGCATTTCTGCTGCAAACATTTCTTGTATGCATTCTGCACGAATGTGGCCACGGCATTGCGATGTGTCTGACGGGAGCAGGGCTGCGTGAGATTCGTCTGGGCGGAGCAGGAATGCAGCTTTTTGCCGAAACCGCTGTCCTGACCGAATTGCAGCAGCTACTGATTTCACTTGCGGGGCCCGCCGTCAATCTGATCTGTGCCTTACTGTTTCAAAGGTTTCATGCGGAGAGTGCGGTGCTGCACCTGTACATGGGCATTTTCAACCTGCTTCCCTACCGCAGTCTGGACGGCGGCACGGCGCTGCGCATTTTCTGCACGCCGCCGATTTTCGTAAGCTATGTGTTTTCGGCAGTTCTGTGCGGACTTCTGATTTATTTCCGACTGCGAAACCCGCTGCTGTACCTGATGCTGCTCTATCTGACCGTAAACGAAAGCCTTCGGTAAACCGAAGGCTTTGTTCCGATGCGGTGCATCGTATCACAGGAAGTATTTCACACCGTTCTCAAAGATCTGCTGATCCTTGATACCGGGTACATTCTTGCAGATATCCGTACCCTTACGTTCCGAGTGACCCATCTTGCCGAACACACGACCGTCAGGCGAAGTAATACCTTCAATTGCGCCCATGGAGGTATTGGGATTATAGCGGATATCCATTGTAGGCTTGTCGCCGAGATCGACATACTGTGTAGCGATCTGACCGTTACCGGCGAGGCGCTGGAGCAGACTGGGCGGGCAAACGAATCTGCCCTCACCGTGGGAGATTGCCACCGTATGAATATCACCGACGTGCGCACTGCTGAGCCACGGCGACTTATTGGAAGCGATGCGGGTATTGACCATCATGCTCTGGTGTCTTGCAATTTTATTAAATGTGAGTGTCGGGGACTCCTCTGTCATATCCACGATCTCACCGAACGGCACAAGACCGAGTTTAATCAATGCCTGGAAGCCGTTGCAGATACCGAGCATCAGACCGTCACGATGTTTGAGGAATTCATGCACAGCGTCCTTGATCTCAGGGTTGCGGAAGAATGCGGTAATGAACTTACCGGAACCCTCAGGCTCATCGCCGCCGGAGAAACCGCCGGGGATCATAATGATCTGGGAATAGCAGATCTTAGCAGCAATATCCTTGACCGAATCCGCAATATCCTTAGCGGACAGATTACGGATGATGACAGTTTCCGCAATTGCCCCTGCCTTTTCAAAGGCACGGACGGTATCATATTCGCAGTTTGTGCCGGGGAACACGGGAATCAGCACACGGGGGTGAGCCGTTCTTGCAGCGGGAACGGGTCTGTTCTCCACGGAGAAATGATATGTCTGGGGAGTTTCCTCCGTTGTTTTGATGCGGCACGGGAAGACACTTTCGAGCTTCTCCTCCCAGATTCTCTGGAGGGACTTCATAGAAACGGAATAATCGAGCGTATAGATCTTGTACTCTTCGATGGTGGTACCGATCACCTGTTCGTCGATCTCCGCCTCACCATCGAGTTCCACGATAAACGAACCATAGCACGGCATAAAGAGCGTATGAGGTGAGAGCTGACCGCTGAACGTAAAGCCGACACGGTTGCCCATGCACATTTTGGCGATACCCTCAGCCACACCTGCATAGCCGACTGCCCAGACAGCCTTAGCCCTCCCATCGGCAATGATTTTTTCCATTTTATTGAACACAGCACGCAGGCTGTCGAAATTGGGCAGACCGTTGCCGTCGTATTCGGGGCTGAGATAAATGACCTTATCGCCTGCGCTCTTGAACTCGGTAGAAACGACCTTGCCTGCACTTGCCGTAGAGACAGCGAAGGAAACGAGTGTCGGCGGAACGTCAATATGCTCAAACGTACCGGACATGGAGTCCTTGCCGCCGATCGAACCGCAGCCAAGCTCAAGCTGTGCCTTGTAAGCGCCGAGGAGTGCCGCCATAGGCTTACCCCAGCGCTTGGGGTCATTCTGTGTTCTCTCGAAATATTCCTGGAACGTGAGCCAGCAATGTGACCGCTGACCGCCCGCAGCGATGACCTTAGCAATCGACTCCACGACTGCGAGCAGTGCGCCGTGATACGGGCTTCTGACGCTGACAATGGGATTGAAGCCCCAGCCCATGAGGGAGCAGGTATCTGTTTCTCCCTTGAGGACAGGAATCTTGGCAGCCATTGCCTGTGAAGGTGTCATCTGGTATGCACCGCCGTAGGGCATGAGGACAGTTCCCGCACCGATGGTAGAATCGAACTTTTCCACAAGTCCCTTCTGGGAGCAGACATTGAGATCCGCCATCATATCCTGCCAGCTTTCGGGGCAGTCGGAAGGCACTTCGAGGTTGGAATCCTGCGGAGCTTCAATGGTAATATCGGTAAACTTGGCAGCGCCATTGGAATTGAGGAACTCACGGGACAGATCGACGATCGTATTGCCGTTCCAGTTCATTTTCAGGCGGGGTTCCGCAACAACATCTGCGACCTTTGTTGCCTGTAAATTCTCCTTGGCAGCCTCAGCAATGAAGCGTTCCGCATCGGAGCTTGCGACCACGACAGCCATACGCTCCTGCGACTCGGAAATTGCGATTTCCGTACCGTCCAGACCGTCATACTTCTTAGGAACTGCGCCGAGGTCAATCACCAGTCCGTCCGTCAGTTCACCGATGGCAACCGAAACGCCGCCTGCGCCGAAGTCATTGCAGCGTTTAATCATTTTTGTGACATCGGGATTGCGGAACAATCTCTGGAGTTTGCGTTCTTCGGCGGGATTACCCTTCTGCACCTCAGCGCCGCAGGATTCGAGGGATTCGAGCGTATGGGATTTGGAAGAACCTGTTGCGCCGCCGCAGCCGTCACGACCGGTCTTACCGCCGAGGAGGATGACCACATCACCGGGAACGGGGGCTTCTCTGCGGATATTGGAAGCGGGAGCCGCACCGAGTACCGCGCCGATCTCCATACGTTTCGCCATATATCCGGGGTGATACACTTCAGCGACATGGCCTGTTGCCAGACCGATCTGGTTGCCGTAGGAGCTGTAGCCGTTTGCTGCGCCGACGGTAATTTTACGCTGCGGCAGTTTGCCCTGAATGGTATCTTCAACAGGGACGAGGGGATTTGCGGCACCGGTCACACGCATTGCCTGATAGACGTAGGAACGTCCGGACAGCGGGTCACGGATCGCACCGCCGAGGCAGGTAGCCGCACCGCCGAACGGTTCGATCTCGGTGGGGTGATTGTGTGTTTCGTTCTTGAACATGAGGATCCAGTCAGCTTCTTCGCCGTCAATATTCGCCTTGATCTTGACCGAGCAGGCATTGATCTCCTCACTCTCATCGAGGTCTTTGAGCTTGCCTTCCGCCTTGAGGACACGAGCGCCCATCGTAGCGAGGTCCATCAAAGTCAGCGGTTTCTTTTCCCGACCGAGTTTTTTTCTGTCAGCGAGGTACTGTTCATAGGTACGGCGGATATACTCTGTCGGAATATCGACATTTTCGATATTGGTCAGGAAGGTGGTATGGCGGCAGTGATCGGACCAGTAGGTATCGATCATACGGATTTCAGTAATTGTGGGGTCACGTTTTTCGGTATTGCGGAAATACTCCTGACAGAACTTGATATCATCGAGATCCATTGCCAGACCGAACTCCTTGATAAAGGCATTCAGTCCCGCCTCATTGAGACGGATAAAGCCTTCGAGGGTTTCAACGGTCGTGGGGATCTCGTAATTGGTGTCAAGGGAATCATAAGTGTTGAGTGTAGCCTCACGGGACTCAACGGGGTTGATAAGATACTTCTTGATCGTTTCAAACTGTGCATCGGTCAGTTTTCCGGACAGGATATAGATGCGGGCATTGCGGACACGGCAGCGTTCTTTCTTGGTCAGCAGTGAGATACACTGTTCGCAGGAATCGGCTCTCTGATCGAACTGACCGGGCAGATACTCGACAGCGAACATGCGCTCACCGTTCCGGAGAACAGGCAGGGTATCATAGACCTCATCGACCGCAGGTTCGGAAAAAACGGTAGGCACAGCAGCCTGAAAATCAGCTTCCTCCAGATGATCGGCATCATAGCGGTTGAGGATGCGCACATCGGTGACATCCAGCCGCAGCGCCGTGCGCAGATCGCCGAGAACGGACTGTGCCTCCACGGCATAGGCAGGTTTCTTTTCAACATAGACACGAAAAACAGACATGATCTCTTCTCCTTTTCTGATGTTTTGGCATTCACTTGCAGCCTGTCAGCACGAGAGGCGGCACGTTCTATTTTATTTTACCACATTTTTCGGAAAAAGGCAACTGTTTTTCCAAAAATAATCCGCAGCCGGCTGCGGAGATCGGATTCGCAAAAGAATTATCGATTGCAAATCCGGCACGCTGTTGCAAAACTGATACGATCTGAGCCGTATTTGCAACAGCAAAACGTGAATAAATTGTGAATCTGACACACGAAAATAATACACTACCAACGATTTCTATTCTCAAAATCCGCAGAAAAAAGCCATTTTTTCAAACATTGGTTTCGGGAATATGCACAAAAAACGTTTTCGATATTTGTGATAAAAAAGGTTGACAATTGAAAAAAAATGTGATACAATAGAATACAGAAAGAAGGTGATCCCCCATGAGAAGAAATCATACACTTCTCGGTATACTTACGGCGGTCGCAGTCTGCTCCACGATGCTCCCTGTAGCATCTTTTGCAGCAGCAGGTCAGAAGTTCACGGTTACAAACGGAGACAACCAGCACACAGGCAACTCCGAGGGCTACAGCTATGAGATCTGGCTGGACAACAACCCCGGTGCCAGCGGTTCGATGACGCTTGGCAAGGGCGGTGCATTCGATACCGAATGGAGCGCCGAAGTTTCAAACGGCAACTTCCTTGCCCGCCGCGGCATGACCTTTGACATTTCCAAGAAAGCATCTGAGTACGACAATATCACACTGGACTATGCAGCAGAGTATTCCGCAAGTCAGAAGGGCAACTCCCGTCTGTGCGTATACGGTTGGTTCCGCAACGGTGCCAACGGTGATAAGGTCGCTGAATACTATATCATTGAGGACTGGGTGAACTGGTGTCCGAAGCCCGAAGGTGCAAGCAAGACAGTCACCATTGACGGCGCAGAATACGAGATCTTCACGATTGACCATTACGGACCCACGATCAAGGGCGGCGGCAACGAGACATTCCCGCAGCTTTTCAGTATTCGCAAGAGCAAGAGAACATCGGGAACGATCACGGTATCCGACCACTTCAAGGCATGGGATGCAGCGGGTCTGCCGATCTACAATCTTACCGAAGTAGCCCTGAACGTGGAAGGCTGGGAGAGTTCCGGCAGGGCGAATGTTTCCAAGCTGGAAATGGAAGTCGGCGGCACACCGAAGCCGACCGAAGCCCCGAAGCCGACCGAACCGCCGACCGAACCGGCAAGCGGCTATTACATGAACGAAGATTTTGAAAGCGGCAAGGGCGATTGGTCTGCACGAGGCGACGGCAATGTAGTTGTGACACCTTCCAACGGCGTTCTGAACGTAACGGGCAGAAGTGACAACTGGCACGGTGCCTGCACCACGCTTTCGACCAACACCTACATTCCGGGCAACGCATACAGTTTCAGTGTAATGGTCAATCCCGCCGCTGCGGACACAGCCAAGCTGACATTGCAGTACAAGGATGCAAGCGGTAAGGAGAATTACGACACCGTTGCAGAGCAGACCGCCGCAGCAGGCGCATGGACGCAGCTTGCCAACACAAGCTACACCATTCCCGCAGGCGCATCGGATATGGTTCTGTATGTAGAACTGGACGGCAAGACCACGAATTTCTCGATTGACAATGCAGCCATTGCCACCAAAGGAACAGTGATTGCCGCATCGGGCGAATTCGCAGCCAAGTCCTCGAAGGGCGATGTCAACAGTGACGGCGAAGTCAACATCATGGACATTATCGCACTCCAGAAGCATATGCTTGGTGTCAGGACGGACATCAACGGCGACAATGCCGACATGAACGATGATAATGCGATCGACGTTTTCGATCTGAACCTGCTCAAGTATGCAGTCGTACACCCGACCACTGCACCTGTACAGGCTAAGCCTGAGACGGAAACGCAGGCTCCGACGCAGGCAGTAGCAGAGCGCAAGGCAGGTTACTATTACAACACACAGGATGCATCGAAGATTGATACAAGCAAACCGATGGTAGCGTTTGCATTTGATGACGGTCCGATCAGCGGCGCAGATGCGAACAATGTAAAGCGCATTCAGGATGCCGTATCCAACGCAGGCGGACACGCAACATTCTTCTACTGGGGCGAGCGCATTGCGGGCAACGAGCAGGAGATCAAGCGTGCGCAGTCGCTGGGCTTTGAGATCGCCAACCACACATGGACACACACCGACCTGAGAACGCTGGATGCCAACGGTATCAAGAATGAGATCGGCAAGTGTGCAGACAAGCTCAAGGAGATCACAGGGCAGGAAGATTTTCTGGTACGCCCGCCGTTTCTGGGAGTTGATGAAAAAGTACAGCAGAACTGCGGAGCAGCACTTGTCAACTGCGGCATAGACTCCGGTGACTGGGACAAGGCAACCACGCAGGACATCATCAACAAGTTCATGGGTGCAGCCCAGAACGGTACGTTGAACGGACAGGTTCTCCTGATGCACGAGAACTACGATACCACAGCAACAGCCGTAGAGTACCTTTGTCAGGAGCTTCCGAAGATGGGGTATCAGATCGTCTCTGTAGGTGAGATGTTCAAGGCAAAGGGCATTGACATGAAGTACGGCAATGTATACAACAACGCTCCGTAACCTGTCTGTTATCGGTTTATTCCTTTCTTTATTCTATACTGTGAATCCCCCGCAGATCACCGCGGGGGATTCCTGTATGTAAAAGGGGAACATTTTATGCTCATTTTCCGACAAATTTTGCACTGCCCATTGTATTCCCTGTTATGATATGGTAAAATAAGGACAAGCAGATACAGACACCTGATTAAGGGACAGTTTCTGCGATCATGGTATATTGCATAAGGGAACTCCTCATCGAAGCATGAGGAGTTCCCTGATTTTACGGAACAGACAAGCGCCCCGCAGACCGAACCGATCTACGGGGCGCTTATGTGATCCTTGGGGGAATCAGCATCTGAAAACCGAACGCAGGAAGTTATAGAACATCGGGACAACAACAGAGCCGTCATGTCCGCCGCCCTGTACTTCGAGCCAGAGATGTTCCTCACCGTTGTGAGTCAGAAGCTGGTCATACTCCTGCGGGAACTTGCCCACAACGCCGTCATTGGTACCGCCTGCAAGGAACAGCACAAAGGGCTTGACATTGCCGTGAACATAGAAATCTTCTTTTGCCATATTACCGGGGTGTGTCATGATATCCTGAGCAGGAACGATACCGGGCGCAGGGCAAGCCGCACCGACATAGCCGAACACTTCTGGCTTTGTCATACCGATATAGAGCGACTCTCTGCCGCCCATAGAAAAGCCGGCGATGGCAGTATTTTCCCTGCCGGTTCTGGTGGGATAATGTGCATTGACATAGGGCATGAGGCATTCCGTCAGATCTTCACGGAAGGCATCATATTTTGCAGTTTCCTCAGGTGTAAATCCTCTGCACTGATCGCTGTCGATACTGGTATACATTGAAGTAAATACAATAATCATCGGTTCCGCCTCACCGGATCTGAGCAGATTTCCCGCAAGCGGGATCACGCCCATACCGTCATCGAGCATAGACTGGCAGTCACCGAAAATGCCGTGGTTGACATACAGCACAGGGTATTGTCTGCTGCTGTCGAAATCGGGCGGGAGGAGGACATTTGCCCTTTTCTGTTTATTGGCAATCGTTGAGAAATATTCGATCCCCTCAAGCGTGCCGTAATCCGCACCGGGCTGTCTGGCGGCAATTTCGTAGGGAACGGAAGCCGTAAACGAACGTCCGACGAGCTGCATATACGATTCCCCGACGGGAGCAGGTGACTGCGGTTCGGCAGTTTTGTCGTTTACGATTGCATATCTCAGCAGACCGAGGTCAAAAATGTCATTACAGTTGTCGTCATTCATATCCGCATTCACACCGTTGATATTGGTATTTTCGCCAAGCAGATGTTTCTGGAGCGAGATTACATCCATAACGTTGATCTCACCGTCGCTGTTTGCGTCCCCTTTTACCCCATATTCCGCAGCGCCGACTGCTGACGGGAGCAAAGCAGCGCAGGCAGCAGCCGTAACAAGACCAAGAAGTTTTCTTCTCATGGGAGATCACCCTCCTTCTGATTTTATTGTAACATATTTTCTATAAAAAGTCAATTATTTTTATCACAATTATTGAAAACGTTTTTTGTACATTTCCGACAAACTCAAAGCACGCAATTTAGCTTTATTCATGACTGAAAACGTTTAAATATCCGTAATTTTCCAATTACAGGCAGCAACAATTGATATTTATCTCCTGTAAACAATTGCAATTCATGTACAAATAGAGCAAGAAAAGCAATATTTGTAAAAAAACAGCAATTCTGCAATCCCCTTGCTTTTTCCGCTGAACTATGCTATAATAGGAACAGGAAAGGGGGACATTATCATGGACCAGACAGGAAAGCTCGCCGTACTCGCCACGATTCTTGCGATGACCGCACTTGCTGCGGGGTGTGTACCGGCATTGGATTACGGTTCCGTGCCGCCGGAGCCGAAGATCACCACAAAGCTCACGACCACGACAGCGGTTTCGACCACACGAAAGCCTTTCACCACGCCCAAGCGCCGCACGGGTACGGTATCATGGGAAGAACTGTTCGGTGAAGAGCCATACGAAAAGAAGAAGTATTACAACAACGATGACGACGACTCCTACTCAGGTTACGTCCCCGCAGGCACAGGCGGCTTGGAGATCGTCAAAACGGGAGCAGCCAGAGACAATTCCAGAATCAGCGGCAACATAGGCGAAGATGGTATTGATTACGGCGGCGGAGCAAAGTCAACAGGCGTTATCAAGGACCAGTCCAAGACGATCATTTTCACCAAAGCGCCCGCACAGGACGTACAGCAGGAGCCGCAGAAGCAATACCAGCCCGAACCGGAACCGCAGCAGCAGTACCAGCCGGAACCGGAGCCGCAGAAACAATACCAGCCCGAACCGGAGCCGCAGCAGCAGTACCAGCCCGAACCGGAGCCACAGTATCAGCCCGAACCGGAGCCGCAGTATCAGCCAGAGCCGGAACCGCAGTATCAGCCCGAACCCGCGCCTTCCCCCATTGAAATGGGTGACGAATGACTGTCAGTCAGCCATGTGTATCAATCTAAAAGGATTTCGGTAAATAATCCCTTGAAAACGGGCAAATTCTGAAATTACAGTGCAAAAAAATTAATTATTTATTCATTTCCTATTGACATTTCAAACGAAATATGGTACAATAAATGTATCAATTTTTATCTATGAAGGAGGTCATTGTATGAGTCAAGAAGAAGCTTATGATGCAGGTTATGAGGCAGGTGCCGGATTAGCGGAGCTTCTGTCCAGCGGTGTATCCAATGTCGTCTCGCTTGCGATCGGAATTCTTTCAATCGTTGCGCTGTGGTTTCTGTTCACAAAGGCAGGCAAGGAGGGATGGAAAGCCATTATTCCGTTCCTGAACTGTTATGAAGAGTACGACATTGTTTATGGCAATGGATGGAAATGTCTTCTGCTGCTCGTTCCGATCCTGAACATCGCAGTCAGCATCATGTTTAGTTTCCGTCTTGCGCAGGCATACGGAAAGGGCACAGGGTTTGCCATTCTGACAATTTTCTTCCCGCAGATCATGATGCTCATCATGGCATTTGACAGCAACACGCAGTATGTGGGACCCTGCGACAAATTCCTGTAATCCGAATCATGTAATCCAAAAAACACCCTGCACATCTGTGGAGGGTGTTTTGTTTTCGTCCTTTACGCCCCGTTATTTTCCGATAGGTCAACTATTATTTGTAAATTCAAAAAAATTTACATATTATTGGCGCAAAATGATTGACTATTTTGCAAAAATATGATATACTAACCCTAAGGCAGATTTTGTCTGTCATTCGCAATTACATTATGAGATACAGTCTATCATATTTTAGGAGGTATGTCAAGTGGCTATGCAGAATCCATATGATTTTCCACAAGAGAGCCTGAAAAGCAGACGCTTTGAGGCAGCCGTATCCGCAAGTGCCAAACTGTTTCTGGAGCGAGGCATTGATGCCGTAAAAATGACCGACATTGCAAACGAAACAGGCATCGGAGTTGCAACGCTGTACCGTTATTTCGGGACAAAGACCCGCATCACGATTGCCGCCATGACCTATCTCTGGAACGATATGAACAAAATGTTCAACGGCATCTTTGAATCCGACGTATTCAAGAAGCAAAAGGGCATCAAGCAGCTCAGTGATCTGATGCGCATGACGCTTGTATTTTACAATGCGCACCGTGATTTCATGAAACTGTTGGGAGAATTTGACCTGTTTCTTGCCCGTGAGAACGTACCGAAGGACGAGCTGGAAGGCTATGAAAAGTCAGTTATCAACTTCTATCCGTTCTTTGAAGAGGCATATCAGACGGGACTGAAAGACGGAACAGTGCGGGAACTGGAAAATTTCCAGCTCTGTTATCTGACCTATGCCCATGCGCTGATGCAGCTTACGACCAAACTGATGCAGGGCGAGCTGCTTCCCTCGGACAATTTCTCCAACGCATCACAGGAGCTATCACTTCTGATCGAGACGGCTGTGTACTACCTCAGAAAGGAGCCACAGAATGGAGACGCAGAAAAGGACCGCATCCAATAAAATACTCTGGATTTTTGCGATCGGGCAGCTTGGCTGGTCAACGCTGTCGGGCATCATCAACAACTGGCTTGTCTACTATTACCAGCCGACACAGGCGGAGCTGGAAAAGGGGCAGCAGAACTACATTCCGGATGTAAAAATACTCGGTGTGCTGACGATACTGGGACTGATTGCTGCATTCGGGCGAATCTTTGATGCGGTCACCGATCCTCTGATTGCGGGAAAATCCGACAGTCTGCGGCATCGGCTCGGACGGCGGATTCCCTTCATGCGGTTTTCTGCGATTCCGTTCGGGGCTGTGACCGTGTTATTATTTGTATCGCCGTTTGCGGCGGGGAGCCGGGGCAATGCGGTGGTACTGTTCGTGTCCGCGATGTTATTCTACCTGTGCATGACCTGTTACTGCACGCCCTACAATGCGCTGATACCGGAGCTTGGGCGCACGCAGAACGCCCGCATCAATCTTTCGACATTTATTTCGGTGACGTATTTCATCGGCACAGCGATCTCGTATCTTGTCCCGAACATTGCGGGCATATTCATGCAAAGCATGAGTTATGCAGCGAGCTACCGTGTGACGGTGGGGATTCTGTCAATTTTTGCAGTGATCTGTATGCTGACCCCTGCTTTTCTGATTGATGAAAACGTCTATGCCGACACTAAGCCAACAGGTGAATCGCCATTCAGGTCACTTGTACAGACACTGAAGAACAAGCATTTTGTCACATTTGCCGGTTCTGACATTCTGTACTGGCTGGCGCTGACCATGTTCCAGACGGGTTTATCCTATTACATCACCGTACTGATGGGACTAAGTGACACGATGACATTTCCGTTATTTGCGGTGATGACGTTCTGTTCGCTGTTATTCTACGCACCTGTGAACATATTTGCCAAGAAGCTGGGCAAGAAAAAGCTGATCACCTTTGCCTTTCTGTTTTTTTCCGGGACGTTCCTGTTCACAGGATTTGCGGGAATACTGCCACTACCGGGGCTTGTCAGCGGAGGCATTGTGGCAATTCTTGCATCTGCTCCAATGGCAATTCTTGGAATACTGCCGCAGGCAGTCGTAGCGGACATTGCAGAAGCGGACAAAGCCGACACAGGAGAAAGCCGTTCGGGGATGTTCTATGCTGCGCGCACTTTTTTGATGAAGCTGGGGCAATCCGCCGCCATGCTGCTTTTCACCTCCATTTCGGACAATCGTCTGTTCAACAGTATCAGCAACGCAGCGCAGGCGGGCACGATACAGGACGGCATCGGCTATCGGGTCACGGCATTTGCGGCAGCGGTACTCTGTCTGCTTGGGGGACTGGTATTCCTGCGCTACAACGAAAGCAAAGTAATTGAAAAAACAACCACCTGACCATAATGTGTCTGATTTATCCGAAACGGAGGTAACAAAAATGCTGAAATTAAAGAACGTATACTTTTCCTACACAGCGGACGGCGAACCGTTCAGCGCATCCACGACCCGATCGCTCAGAACGGAAGATGTCGCCCTGACCATTCAGACAGAGGGGGACATTTTCACAGCGACACTCAACGCCGCCCGTGAGATCCGACTCGATCATATCCGAGCAGTTTTTCAGTGTCCGCTTGACCCGACCGACCGTGTTTTTCTGAACGGCTACCAGAGCTGGACAGACAGTCACGAACACGGCATCTGTGACAAAATGCGAGGTAACAGCCACATTCCCGCACTGCTTGCGAAGAAATATGCCTTTTCGCAGTACGGTGACTACAACTTTGTACAGTACGGGACGGAAGCGGGGCAGCTTCACGGCTGGAGCTACGGCTATATCCGCAGCAGATCGGACTACAATTTTATCGGTTCTCTTGCGGAGGACAGCGGTTTCACGCTTCTGCGTCTGAATGCAGAAAAACAGGAACTGACCATTGAGAAAGACTGTCATGGTCTGTATCTGACAGGTGCATTTGACGGTTTGCGGCTGCTTCTGACCGCAGGAGCTGAAAAGGCTGTATTCGACCGTTATTTTGACCTGCTTGGAGTGAAACTCCGTTCCGAAGTCAAGCCGATATTCGGCTACACAAGCTGGTACCGCCACTATCAGAACATCAGTGAACCGATCCTGATGGAAGATCTTGCGGGACTGCAAGCCCAGCGATACAAAGCAGACGTATTCCAGATCGACGACGGCTACCAGACCGCCGTAGGTGACTGGCTGGCATTTGATGCCGACAAATTTCCGGAGGGCATGGGAAAGATTGCCGCAGCCGTCCGCAAAGCGGGAATGCGTGCAGGCATCTGGCTTGCGCCCTTTGTCTGCGAAGAAACATCCGATCTTTGCCGCAATCACCCCGACTGGATTGTAAAAGATGAAAACGGCTATGATGTCAAAGGCGGCTCCAACTGGAGTGGGTTTTATGCGCTGGATATCTACAATGCAGAAGTGCGGGAATATCTGCGGGAAGTATTCCGCACGATCACGCAGGACTGGGGATTTTCCCTGTTGAAGCTGGACTTTCTGTATGCCGCCTGCATTGTCCCCCGACGAAACAGAACCCGCGGGCAGATCATGGCAGATGCAATGGCATTCCTGCGTGAGATTTCCGGTGATGCGCTGATTTTAGGCTGTGGCGTACCGCTGGCATCGGCATTCGGGCGTGTGGATTACTGCCGCATCGGGTGTGACGTATCACCGGACTGGGACGACACACCGCATATGCGCCTGGCGCATCGGGAGCGAATCAGCACACGCAGCACGATACTTGACAGTGTATTCCGCCGCCAGCTTAACGGAAGAGCCTTTCTCAGCGATCCGGACGTATTTCTGCTGCGTGACACAGAAAACCGTCTGACTTCTGATGAAAAGCTGTGTCTTGCGGAAGTGAATGCACTATGTGGCAGTGTGCTGTTCACATCGGACAACGCAGGCAGCTACAACGAAGCGCAGCAAAAAGTACTTGACCGCATCATGTCCCTGCGCAGCGAAGGCGAGCTGCAAAATGCAGAGATTTCCAACGGCTTGCTGAAACTGACGATACGTTTCCGAAACAAGCTGATTGTCCGCATCTATTCGCTGTAATAGACT
>JAILPP010000132.1 GCA_024699425.1 Oscillospiraceae bacterium
GGATATTTTGCGAAAATCAGAATATTTTTTGCAAAAAATTTGCAAAAACGATTGACAAATCATCTTTTGTCTGCTATACTGTATATAGAAAGATATGTACAGAATGTCAGAAGGAGTACTTCATGAAAATTATCATCAAAAACAAATCCGAGCTGCCCATCTATGAACAGATCGAGCAGCAGATGAAGGCACAGATCTTAGACGGATCTGTCCCGGAGGACGAGCAGTTGCCGTCCATCCGTCAGCTTGCCAGAGATCTCAGGATCAGTGTCATCACAACGACCCGTGTCTATAACGACCTTGCCGAGGAGGGGTTCATTGTTTCCGTTGCGGGAAAGGGCTATTTTGTCGCCCCGCGGAACAATGAACTGCTGCGGGAACGAATGCTGTTTGAAATGGAGGACGGCTTGCAGAAGGCTGTCACCAACGGACGGAATGCAGGACTTTCGGACGAGGAGATCATAGATGCACTCAGGAGCTTTATGGAGGGATAAGTATGGAAACAGGCAATATTCTTGAAATTCAGGGATTGAACAAGACCTATGCGGATTTTGCGCTCAGGGACGTGAGCTTCACGCTGCCGAGGGGCTATATCATGGGATTTGTCGGACAGAACGGCTCAGGCAAGACGAC
Organism: Oscillospiraceae bacterium; assembly: GCA_024699425.1. GTDB lineage: Bacteria > Bacillota > Clostridia > Oscillospirales > Ruminococcaceae > UBA3855. The sequence continues at coordinate 634 of JAILPP010000132.1, forward strand.
CACCATCCGTTCGGTTCTGAACATGGCAGCCAAGGACAGCGGAAAGATCACCGTATTCGGGCTGGATTCGGTCACAGACAGCATTGAGATCAAGCAGAGACTGGGTGTGGTATTCGACAGCCTCTACCTTGCGGAGCATCTCAACATACGACAGATCGAACAACAGCTCAGACCGTTCTACACGAACTGGGACAGCGAGGAATTTTTCCGCCGTGTCAGGGAATTTGATCTCCCCGAAAAGAAGCGGCTGGGCGATTTTTCCAAGGGCATGAAGATGAAATGCATGATTGCGATTGCCCTCTCCCACAAGGCAGAGCTGATGATCCTTGACGAGCCGACCAGCGGACTTGATCCCGTTGCCCGTGATGAACTGCTTGATATTTTAGCCGAGTACATCGAGGATGCGAACTGCGGCGTACTGTTTTCCACGCATATCACGGCAGATGTGGAACGCATTGCGGATTATGTCACCATTCTGCACAACGGCAAAGTCTGGTATACCGGCACAAAGGACGATCTGACCGAACAATATGCTGTCCTCAAAGGAGATGAAAAAGAAATCCCGCCTGTTGTCAAACCGAAACTCATCGGCTTCCACGGCTACCGCAACGGCTTTGAAGCGCTGATCCGCACAGACGATCTTGCCGGACTGCCTGCTTCCATTTCCTACGAAAAAGCCAGCATTGACGAGATTATCGTCTACATCGCAAAGGAGGACAAGCATGAGAGACATTCTGAACGTGATGTGGTTTGATTTCCTCACGACAAAGCCGATCATTCTGCCTGTGTTTGCGGTGATCGCCGTCATGTGCGGGGTAATGGGATTGTTTTTTTCGCCGTTGATGTATATGTTTGTGGTGATGGCGGCGGTCATGTTCATCGTGCCGCTTGAAGCCGTGGCAGACAAATCCGGATTTCACAAACTCTACGGTATTCTTCCTGTCAGTCGGAAAAATATCACACGGGGGCGGTTTCAGTTTCTGTTCTGGGTTCTGTTCATCGTGGAGATTTTCTCGCTGCTGATGGTAAAAGCGGCTGTGATGTTGCAGCTCTACCGCCTTTTACCGAATCAGAATACCGAGACGATGCAGCTTGTTGCGGCGACATTCAACGAGGAGAGCAGCAATTGTTTTTCTGTCATTGCGGGAATTTTTGTCGTGATGTGTCTGGGGTTCGCCTATATGCAGATGATGGGACAGATTTTCGGGCAGGAGAACGAAATGAAGATCGTCATGATTACGCTTGCAGCGCTTACCGTGGGTTCGCTTGCGTTTTTTCAACTGGATGCAGTCGGCATAATTCCGCACATCACGTTCCTGCCCGATTTCGATGCCATGACAAGCAGACAGCGGATTCTGTACTACATCGGCATGAATTTGGCGACGTTCGGGATAACGACCGTGTTCGGTGAGATCACGGCGGCGAAAATCGCAAAGCGGGAACTGTGATGATGTTCCCATTCACTGACAGGAGGTATCCGTATGAATCAGAACCGAGAACTGATGCGCAATATCCTGCGCACTGATCTGATTACAATGAAAGGCGGCAAGAACGGCGCAATCTGGCTCTATCTTGGATTTATCCTATTTATGATCGTCATGGGTTTCATCGTTTCCCCGCTGGCGGGGCTGTACATACCGTTTCTGATGGGAGCGTTCTATGTGCCGATGCTCTTCAACAACGAAATGAAATACCACAGCGAACGGCTCTGGAGTCTGCTGCCAATTCAGCGTAAAGACCTTGTGAATGCAAGATTTCTCCTCAGCATCGGGCTGTATCTGGCGGCGAATACTGTTTTTTATCTGCTGATGCTGCTTTCCATGCGCCTACAGCTCTGGACGCTGTTTGGGGAAGGAGATGTACCCGATCTTATTACGATAGTGGCGGAAAAGCAGGGCTTCTCGAAGATCAGTTTCTTTAATCTCTGCTTCTTTGCGGCATTTTCTTTCGGACTTTGCTGCATGGCATCTTCCCTGCGCAAGTACTTCCGTAATCCGGAGCAGTTCTTCTCCCTGATGCAGCTTGGCAGCTTCACAAAGGCGGCAAAGGGCGAATACATTGCATTGGTTCTGATACTGGGTGTGATTGCCCTTGCAGTGCTGGTCATAACGGGAATCCTTCCGTTGGGAGCGGCGGTGAGCGTTCTGATTCAGCTTTTTGTGCAGCTTGCAGGTGCAGCAGACGGCCTTCTGCTGGGGGCGGTTGTCCTGACGATCGGAGCATTTCAGACCGCCTACGAATATATCAGTACGCTGATCGAATACGAAAAACGGGAACTGTAAGGGGGCAGACTGATGAAGATTATGCAAAAATTAACCGCCATGCTTTGCACGGGACTGCTTCTGACGGCAGTTCCCTGCACTGCGGTCTCAGCGGAAGAGGACACATTCCGGCTGCCGTCAGGAAAAAGCATTGCCGAACTGGATATGGCGCTTTGCAGCCTTGCCGCCCGGAACAATGACGGTGAGGATTATTACGCAGCGGCACTCTGCGGCGTATTTCAGGGGGACGACATTCTGTATGAGAACTATTTCGGCAAATCGGACATTGCAGGCAACATTCCCGCCGATGAGAACGTCTGCTTTGAGTGGGGCAGTATCTCCAAAACACTGATCTGGGTAAGCGCCTTTCAGCTTTGGGAACACGGGAAACTTGATCTTGAACGTGACGTGCGGGAGTACCTGCCCGAGGGATTTTTCTGCCATCTGTCCTATGATGAACCGATCACCATGTATCATCTCATGAACCACAGCGCAGGCTGGCAGGAGACGACCCGTCCTATCTGGAAAACGGATGAAAACGACATTCAGCCGTTGAAAGCGGAGTTACAGGCGATCGAGCCTGCACAGATCAGCCGTCCGGGAGAAGTTGTTGCCTATTCCAACTACGGTGCTGCCGTGGCAGGATATGTGATCGAGTGCGTTTCCGGGCAGGATTACTGTGATTATGTACATGAGCATATCTTCGAGCCGCTTGGCATGGAACATACTGCATTGCTTCCTGCACACTCCGACAATGCTTTTGTATGTGAACAGCGGCGGAAGATGCATTCTTACAGCGTACAGCCGCTGCTCTCCAAAGCAATTGACCTCGGCACAAAACTTGCCTATGTTCCCGCATATCCTGCTGGTGCAGCCTGCGGGACACTTCGGGATATGATACGCTACGGGCAGGCGCTTGCCGATGAGAGCGCCCCGCTGTTCGCAAATCCCGAAACACAGCGGGAACTGCTGTCGGGAACGGATTTCTACGGCACTTCGGACATTCCCATGAACTGCCACGGCTTCTGGTGTCAGGAACACGCCGTCCGCACATACGGTCACAGCGGCGGCACGGTTTTCGGACAGGCGAACCTTGAATTTGATCCCGTTACCAAAATCGGTTTTGCGGTCATGGTCAATGAACCGGGTGGCAATGACTTCCTGAACAATATGGGAGATCTGGTATTCGGCACACTTCCCGCCGACACCTACGGCGCAGCTTCGCAGGGCAGGACAGAGGTCAGCGGCTACTTTCTCCCCGCACGTTCGACACATCAGGGAATGCTGCGCTTTATTCCCTATCTTTCAGCGTTATCTTCGGAAATGCTGAATTTGCGGCAGGCGGACAACATCGGCAGCGATGTCATTCAGATCACACATACCGACCGGCTCACACATCAGGAGTCAGCGGGCATTCTCGGTCTGCGCAGGGCTGCGGACGGCAGACTGCTGGCACTTGAAACACCGTCCTGCGATTGTCTGGCAGACCCGTTCTATCTTTTCCACCTGATGCTGCTGACGGGATTTGTTCTGGGCGGCGTGTCCTCAGTATACCTGATGCTGATACGCTCCAAACTGAAACGTGCGGGGCGCTGGACTTCCTGTGTCGGTGCGAATGCTAAGACTGCCGGACGTGCGGCAAGGCTGATTTCCCTGCTGCTCGTGCTGACGACATATGTTGTCTATGTGCAGTATCATGGCGGCATACCGAAAACAGCGGGGCTGTGTATCGGCGTTTTGCAGATGCTTTGTGTCGGTGTACTTGTGGTGGCGGCGGTGATCTGTGTGGCTGCCGTGCTTGTCCGGAAGGAAAAGCCGCTTCGCTGTATTCCCCATGCGGCTGTAAATCTGCTGAGTGTCTGTGCGATTCTCTTCTTTCAGATGTATCGTTTCTGGAATATGTGAACTGCCATGACGGGCGGGGAACATCATGTTCCCCAAAATCGGGTACTGAAAACGGCTGTACTGCGTGATTTTTCATGCGTGGGGAACTGGGGAACATTTTTTGAAAATATGTATTGTGTAAATAGAAAAAATATTCCGGACATAATCTCAGGGAAAAAGGTCTTTCTGTATGATTCATATGCGTTTTTTGTTCCCCAGTTCCCCAAGGGGCAGAAAACGGCTGTATATAGCCCTTAAATGCGAGGAACATGATGTTCCCCAATGTTCCCCATGTTCCCCATACGGGAGAGAAATTTTTCCTGTCATCTTATTGACGAAATCCGAAATTTATGTTATAATAGAACTGTCATCCGAATTGTGAACAAATAGAAAATAAGTTATCAATATTATTTTACTGAAAGGGCGGTTCTGTATGAAAAAGAATTTCAAACGCTGGCTTGCAGGTTTGACGGCTGTCATGACGGCATGGAGTGGGCTGCTTGCGTTTCAGCCTGTGCTTACGGCAAATGCGGCGGGCAGACTGCTTGCCTTCCCCGGTGCGGTCGGCGGCGGTAAATAGTGCCTACTCAAAAAGTCTTTATTTTCAGGCGGAGAGCAAATCAGGATCAGAAAACGATAAAATGGCTTATTTCTGATTAATTTGATACTGAAAAGAGTAAGAAATGTATTGTAAAACCAGTTCTGATTTCGTTG
>JAILPP010000133.1 GCA_024699425.1 Oscillospiraceae bacterium
CAACGAAATCAGAACTGGTTTTACAATACATTTCTTACTCTTTTCAGTATCAAATTAATCAGAAATAAGCCATTTTATCGTTTTCTGATCCTGATTTGCTCTCCGCCTGAAAATAAAGACTTTTTGAGTAGGCACTAATAAAATATGTCATTCATTCAGCAATACATCGGAAAAAAGTGAGAACGTCTGTCAATAAACATTTCCAATGATATTTGAGGGAAGAATGCCAATACTACTCTTGCGGCACGAAAGCCGCCTGAATCAAAACGTGTTCGCGTCAGAAACGACGCCGGAAGGAGTATAACTATGAAGGGTGAATTTACGCAGAAGGGCAGAGAAGCTATGGATCGTTTCAAGATGGAGGCAGCCAGTGAGGTAGGTGTGAACCTCTCCAACGGCTATAACGGCAATCTCACTTCCCGTGAGGCAGGCTCCATCGGCGGTCAGATGGTTAAGAAGATGATTGATTCCTACAAGATGCAGTAAGCCTTCTTCCCCCTTTCGCTTACTGCTCTGTGTGATACAGCCTCTGTCCCGGAGGCATCGTCACACAAAAACACCTCACCCCCAATGTCACAGACATCGGGGGGTGAGACTGTTTACAGATCAAAAAGTTGAAAATAATCATTCGCAAAGTTTGTCAATCTCTTGACATTCTTTTCCGAATCGGTTATAATAATAATGGAGAACTTTGGTGCTTTATGCCACCAAGCGAACCAAAAACCCCGGAAAGATCTCATTTCCGGCGGAATTTCAAGGAGGTAATACCTATGGCATTAGAAGGCGCACTGACAACCAATCAGAAGGTTCTGGATTGGGTACAGGAATGCATCGACCTGTGCAAGCCGGACAAGGTAGTCTGGATCGACGGCTCCAAGGAGCAGCTCGATCAGCTCATCGAGGAGGTTACATCCCTTCCGGACGGTGACCCGAATAAGATGTGGCATCTCAACGAGGAGAAGCTCCCCGGCTGTCTGTACCACAGAACTGCTGTCAACGACGTAGCCCGTGTTGAGGACAGAACTTTCATCTGCACCAAGACCAAGGAAGATGCAGGTCCTACCAACAACTGGATGGATCCGCAGGAGATGTATGCAAAGCTCCGTCCGATGTATGACGGTTCCATGAAGGGTCAGACTATGTATGTAATCCCGTACAGCATGGGTCCGGTAACTTCTCCCATTTCCAAGGTGGGCGTTGAGCTGACAGATTCTATCTACGTTGTTCTGAACATGAACATCATGACCCGTATGGGCAAGGCTGCTTTCGAGAAGCTCGGTGATTCCAACGACTTTGTCCGCGGTCTGCACTCCAAGGCTGATGTAGATCCGGAGAAGCGCTATATCGTACAGTTCCAGGAGGACAACACCATCTGGAGCATCAACTCTGCATATGGCGGCAACGTTATCCTGTCCAAGAAGTGCTTCGCTCTGCGTATTGCATCCTTCCAGGGTAAGAACGAAGGCTGGATGGCTGAACATATGCTCATTCTGGGCGTTCAGAAGCCCAACGGTGAGACCAAGTACATCACCGCTGCATTCCCGTCTGCCTGCGGCAAGACCAACCTTGCTATGCTGATCCCGCCGGAGGGCTACCTCAAGAACGGCTACAAGGTATTCACCGTTGGTGACGATATTGCATGGCTCAAGCCCGGCAAGGACGGCAGACTGTATGCGATCAACCCTGAGAACGGCTTCTTCGGCGTTGCACCGGGTACAAATGAGAATTCCAACTTCAATGCACTGGCTGCTACCAAGAAGAACGCAATCTTCACCAATGTTGCCCTTGACAACTCCGACAATACCGTTTGGTGGGAAAAGCTGACCAAGGAAGCTCCTGAGGATGCGACCGAGTGGACAGGCATCAAGTGCAACGGCAAGGAGTGGACTTCCCAGATCGACGAGAAGACAGGCAAGAAGAAGACACTTGCTCATCCGAACTCCCGCTTCACTGCACCGGCTGAAAACTGCCCCTGCCTTAGCCCTGAGTTCAACAATCCCGACGGTGTGCCGATCTCCGCTATGATCTTCGGCGGCAGACGTGCTTCCACCACACCTCTGGTATACCAGTCCTTCGACTGGACACACGGCACCTACATGGGTTCCGCTGTTTCTTCCGAGACGACCGCAGCAGCGACCGGTGCAGTCGGCGTTCTGCGTCATGACCCGATGGCGATGAAGCCCTTCATCGGCTACAATGTCGGTGACTACTGGGCACACTGGCTCGAAATGGGCGAAAAGCTCGGTGACAAGGCTCCCAAGATCTTCAACGTAAACTGGTTCAAGCAGGACGAGAACGGCAACTTCATCTGGCCGGGCTTCGGTGACAATATGCGTGTCCTCGACTGGATCATCAAGCGCTGCGAGGGCGAGGTTGATGCCGTTGAAACTCCGATTGGTTTCCTGCCGAAGAAGGGTGACATCAACGTAGAGGGCATCGAGGATGAAGTAACTCCTGAGATCATGGACAAGCTCCTTGACGTTGATACCGACCTCTGGAAGAAGGAGATTGCTGAGATGCGCCGTTACTATGACGAGGACATTGCTGCTAGGGGCGGCAGAGTTCCGCAGGCACTGCGCGACGTTCTCGACAAGATCGAGGCAAATCTCAACAAGTAAGTAATCTGCATTGAAGGCAGACACTTTCGTGATCCGCCCTGTCAATTTTATATTGCGATCAAAAGCAGCCTGTGCCATGTGTGCAGGCTGCTTTGTCATCGGCAAGCGGCAGCTCTTGTGCGCTGTCATCATTCCTGAGAAAATCCAATGAATTTCCACTTGACGTATCTGTCATTTTCGTGTATAATATAAAGTGTATAAATCCATTCCTGTAAAGGGTAGGAGGAATGATTATGAAATTGAAAATAAAAGCTGCGATGCTGGCGTTTTGTCTGACAATCGGAATGTACAGTCCGCTTGCTACAGCAGCGGAGACTGTGAAAACCAATGTCCGCTATGGTGATCTCGATGCAGATGGTATTGTCAACGCAGCAGATGCTGTAACAATTTTACAGGCTGCCGCACTTTTCGGCGCGACGGGAAGCTATGGTCTGGATTCCCGACAGGTCATAGCGGCAGATGTCAATCAGGACAAAGTCATCAATTCCAAGGATGCATGGGAAGTACTGCACTATTCTGCTCATGCTGGAGTAAGTCCTGAGCATATGGAATTTTTGGAATATCTTCAGATGCGGAATGTGATCGCCGTTCCTTCGGAGACATCGCCGCTGGTTGAAGAACCGCTGACCGAGCCGGATACGGATCCTGTCGAATACTATTTTGACCCCACCGAGGAGATATTCGATGACGAACCGATTGAAAACCCGATCGAAGAACCGATTGAAACCAACGTTTCTCCGATTATCATACCGTCTGATCCGACAGAACAGATCACCCCTGTTATTCCCACAGAACAACCTGTGCCGATCGTCCCTGTTGAACCGACAACGGAATTTCATTTTGAGATCCCGCCGATCCCTGCGGGCGATACCGTTGAAGGTGTATTTCTCGGTGTCAGGGACTGGGGTGCTTCCGGAACAACATTTGCCAATGCCAGCCGTTTCCGCTATCGTTTCAATGTCGGCGGTACGGAACAGTTGTACACCGTCAGCAATCTTCCGGAAGGGGACATGGATTTTCCCATTCAGAATCAACTTAAAGTCAACTATCGTTTCCGCCTGACCCTGAATGGTAATGAGATCATTGACGTTCAGGAACTTGAAAACGGACTTCCGTCCTATACGCCCCCCGTGTCCGGAACGCCGGGTGTATTGACCGTGCGGAATTTTCTGGCAACAGCAATGGAACCTGTCGGAACGACACTGTATATGTTCGGCGGCGGCTGGAACTGGCAGGACGGAAAATATGCAAACGGTTCCGAAGCAGAGGCGGTTGCAGGATGGCAGACAAGGAAAATCGGCGTACAGCCGGATTGGGTGCGGTTCTTTGCTGAACATGACGGCAGTTATACCTATCGTACCAACAATAAGACAACTACCTATTATCCCTATGGTGAATTTAACCAGTATTATTATGCCGGACTGGACTGCTCCGGTTATGTCGGATGGACGCTCTACAACACGCTGGAAACGCAGGACGGTAATCCCGGCTATGTGACAAAATCCACCTACATGGCAAAGCGTCTGGCAAACCGTGGCTGGGGAACATGGAGTCATTCCGTCAATACGTCAACACGTCTCAGACCGGGGGACATCATGAGTATCAGCGGCCATGTATGGCTCTCTCTCGGCACTTGTTCTGACGGCAGTATTGTCATTGCACACAGCACACCTTCGGACAGTTTTTCCGGGCAGCCGGGAGGCGGTGTCCAGATCGGTGCTGTTGGCAACTCTACAAACTGTCAGGCATATCAGCTTGCTTCCAGATATATGAATATGTTTTATCCGGAATGGTGTTCCCGCTATAAGGTCACGCTCAAATCCAAAAGCGACTACCTGTCCGTCTCCGGCAACAGCGCCTGCGGCTCGTTCAGTTGGAACGGCACATACCCACTTTCAGATCCGGAGGGGATTCAGAATATGTCCGCAGATCAGGCATTGTACATGATTTTCGGGGTTTGATTCTTCCATAAACAGAAAAGCAGTCTGCTGTTTCCGGCAGGCTGCTTTTGCAATTGTTCCGTTCTGTACCTCAGCCACAGACTCTGCAAGTCATCAGCATGGTGAGGAGCGTTTGTACAAGACAAAGGAATTTCCGGACGGCTAACCAACCAGTATTGCGTCTGAGCGTGTGGACGGCAAGCCGCACATCACTCCGGCGGAGGAGCATGGTGCGGGTTTGCTGAAATCGCTGATTACAAAGGAGTGGTCATGGGTTACGAGTTTGAATTGCATAATGTTGAGCATCCAAGCCCGCAACATCAATGACAAGCATATTGATTGCATTCGCCAGAAAACTCCATTCAAATGTAATAATACACCAGCAATCAATGCGTGATGGATTTTCTCCATAAAGTTGAATGTGATAACTATGTCCGTCACGTCCACCAGATAGCCTAACCTCTTCATCCGATTTTGCATTCAAAAGATTGAAGAGTATTTTTTTGCTCAGATGTAAGTTCTTGTGAATACCGTCTGCGAGATACATAAATTCAGCGGTTATGCCGTTCTGAGCAACTGCTTCGTGCGGTCTACCAAACTCGGCTGTCCTGCTATCGGTCTGCTCGGCAGAGTCATGGACTTGCCTCCGACATGGAACTTTTCTAAGGCAGGGCTTATTGCACTGTGTCCTGACGGTGAGACTGCTGTTGACAGCGCTCTGAATGACCTGAAAGAATGGGGCTACCTTGAAATTGAAGTAAAGATGCCGAACGAGAACCCGACAGGCAGGATTCAGACAGTCTACAAGTTCTATGAGTATTCTGCTAAGGATACTTCTATTCCTCAGTATGACTATGAGCTTGAAACCTTTACGGTGGATAACGCTGTGCTAAACCGTGTCAAGAAAGTCGGTAACTTCACCATGATCAGCAGCAAGCTCCTGCGGAACAAGGAAATTCCCAATAAGCTCCTCGGCTTTCTTCTCAAAGTGCTTTCTCTGCCTGACTACTGGCACTTCTCCATGTCGGGATTGAAAGCTATCTGCAAAGAGGGCAAGACTGCGGTTCATAACGCTGTGAACAAGCTGATTGATATGGGCTACCTTGTCCGCACTCAGCTTCTCTCTAATGAGAGCATCCATAACTGCTTTGAGTATGTATACAGCTTTTTCGATGTTCCTGTCAGCAAGGAAGAAGCAGATGAGCTTGATGCAGAGAGCAGACGTAAGGCGATCACGATCCGTGAAGGCGGACGGACGAAAGCTGCCGTTTCTTCTTCGGGTGAAAAACAGAGGGTGGAAAACCCGTATCCGGACAATCCGTCTGCTGAAAGTCCACTGTCTGAAAATCAGGGACAATATAATAACAACAATACAATACAGAAAAATCAATTACTGAGTGATAAATCCTCTATCATTCCTGCGTCAAAAACGCCGACTTTCAACATTCCGACTGTTGAAAAGCTGAATGACGAATATAACGCAGAAGAAGTTGAGTATTACACGGAAGTCGTAAAACACAACATCAGCTACGACTATCTTGGCGACTGGCTGACAGAGGACAGACACGATGGATACAAAGAAGCAGATAACATTGTCGGCTTTATCGTAAATGAGATCTGCTCTACTGCGCCATACACAACGCTCAGAGGTCAGGCTTTCCCAAGAGCCGTGATACAGTCCAAGATGCTTCAAGCCGACATCAACATGGTGCAGAATGTCTTGCTGAAAATGGCTAAGGTCGATAATATCAAGGATTTCCGCAGATATTTCATCAGTTCCCTCTACAACGAGGTTCTGACATATCACTTCAACGAAGGCTGTGAAAGCCGATGGGCTGTTCAGGCTGTGGCGAGAGATTTCGGCTACGCTGTCTGACCGAGAAAGGAGGTGGTTCTATGGCTGCAAAGAAGAATGTGGCGGTAACTC
>JAILPP010000136.1 GCA_024699425.1 Oscillospiraceae bacterium
TTTTTTCAGGAAAATCAGAGTATTATTCTGAGGATGTTCTGCGCTGCGAAGCCTGTATGTTCTGCTATAAAGATCTTGAATATATACTATATCCGTTTCAGAAAAGATTTCGGGATCACATCGAAAACGGAAAATGCACCATAGATGAACTGACAATGACCGCTGAACAGACATATGACCCTCAGACACATACCAACAGACCTGAAAAACTGATTGTGTCGGGATTTGCGAACTATCCGATTTTCATTATCGGTGCGGATGAAAAACAAATACAACTCACATACCGTTTTTCGTTCCAACGGGAATATGACAGCAGCAGCATCTCTTATCTGAATACCATTCCTTCTTTCAGTATGTATCCTGATGTGGCACTGGAACAGGAACATTTATGCCGAAAATTTATTTATTTCACCAACAGTTCATGCATACAAAGCAGTACGGAAAACAGCAGCGAAAGAAATGTCATTTTAAATCAGCCTGAATGCTTCGGTGATCTGTTTGACAGGAACACCGACATAGCAATGCATATTTCCAGAGAACAATATCGCTTCTCCGTAAAGGAGCATTGCTGTCATCTTCTGCCTGTTTTTGAAAAGGATCACTGCCTTGGTTATGTCCTGAACCTGCGAACCAAAGTGACAGATTATCCGCCACTTTTACGCCGCGGCGGTATCCCGCTGCAATTGGAGCTGACTCCTGTGAATCGGGGAGAGGACAATGGTGTGATGCATATTTATGTGGATTACGGCAGCCGTTCAAGTGCGATTGCATACCGTGTCGGTACGACAGGACAACTTCAAACCAAGGTCATTACCCGAAACGGAAGAATGGTCCGGCAGCTTCTGGGAGTATATGCACCTGAACGCTATCACAATTTTCTGGATTTTGATCCGTTGATCCGCAGCGTGGAATCCATCCCGTCCTGCATTCCCGAAAATGATCTGACCGACAGCAGTGAGATACTTCCGTTCCATCGTCTGCTGCTTTCCTATCGACTTCACGAGTCAGAACAGGAGGGAATGCACCTGCGCTATCATCGGAAGAACAGCAGCCTGCGCTGTCGGATTCCCGACAATGCGCAAATTCCCTATCAGAGGCACGATAATCGGGGACGAGGCGGAAATGATGATATCGGATATGTGACACTTTATAGTCTCTGCTATCTGGCAGTCCTGTACGCTGTCTCGCTGAATTGCTCCGATGTCATGCTGTATCCGGTGGTTTCTGCAGATCACGATATGCATAAGCTGATCAGCAGTATGAATCAGATCACAGAAGCCCTGCAAAGTTTTTTTGCACTTCGTATCAAGCATCCTATGGAATCTCCTGACAGTTTTATGCTGCGTGAAAGTCTGCTGGTATCCAATCCTGTTCAGGCTGTCCCGAATGTCATGACAATCAGCGTGTATATCGGAGATGACCGCACAGAAATGACTGCTGTACGATACCTCGATCAGAACCATCGACGGGTCTGTGCGGAATCCTCCCTGCCTTACGGCGGGAGAGATCTGCTGTACGGTGTGTTGTATGATGCGCTCGGAAACTGTATCTCCCAAAAGGAAGCCGAGAGCTTTCTTCTCGGAATTGACGGGAAATTGTCCTTCCTGAGCTGGAAACCTGAACATGAAGTGCTTGTACGGGAGCTTGTAAAAAGTATCTGCAAAAAATTCTATGCGAACAGCGACCGCATCGGAAAACCCCGTGACGACTCGTGGCAGGCTTGTTTTGATGAACTGCTCAGATATGCCTCAATTCGCATCGGAACGCCTGACAATCCTCAGGACATCAAAGCCAAAGCTGATCTTCTGATCCGATGCGGTATCCTTATGCCGGTGATCTGTGATTTTCTGGATGTGGCAGCCGCAAACTGCGAAGAACCGCCCACGACAGTGCAGCTTTGTTTTTACGGTGGTGCTGCCGAAATCATCCGCCTTGCAGATGCAATGACAGGTTCCGCCGAGGACGGTTTCCTGAAAACCGCTGAAAGATACCTGAATCAGGGAAGAACATATCCTTGCTATATCAGCTTGTCTGACAGCAATTCCAAAAGTCAGGTACTCAACGGAATGTCTCTGATCTGTACGGCAAGCGGAAATGATACGGAAAAACTAATCATGCAAAACGGTGTCATTTTTCCGCTTTCGCAGGATATGAACCCAAAAATCAGCATTGTCATTCCCGGAAGTCTGCGGGAAACGGTACTGAAACAATTTGGATTCCGTTCTATTGATAATCAGGCAGATATTGCAAACAATCTGGAAATCAGGAAAAATCCGAAGAATTTCCTTCCCGCAGATTTGTGGGATGATACCGATACCCATTCTTTCAAGGTCTATCTTTCAGCACTACGGGAAACATTTCTTCGGCAGAAGGATGTGTATGATTTTACAAAAACCAGTTTTATTACCGAAGCCACATTTCTGACCCGGAAAAGCAATTCGGATTTTCTGCTTTCAGATCATGCGGAAGTGTCCACTTTCCTTCCGGCATCGGAAGCAGAGATCTATCCGGAAATGCTGCGGAATGCTGCCTATTTATTTGAAACAATCCGATTGCTTTCTGAAAAATACGGAAACGGCTTCCACGAGAAGTATTCAGGCAAAGATCACTCAACTTACCACTTCTTTTGCTGAAAAGAGGATTTCATGAATACCCGATTACTTGTACGTTCACAGATAAAGGAGAAACCAAATGAAAAAGGGATTTTTGGTATATATGATTTCTTTGCTGCTTTCCCTGCTGCTGTGTACAGCGGTTCCGGTCAGCGCCGAGAATGCAATAGAGAAACAATTAAAAGCACCCGCCGGAGCATCAGACACTATGGAAGAAAGCGAAGCAGATCATGAAAATAACAGCCAAAAAGACAAAAAGCTGACGGTATCAGATCCTGAAACCGACAAACAAGCTGCTGCTGTCACTCCTGAGAATAAACAAAGCTCCGGCAGCCTGATGAATCTTATCATGCTGTTTGTCGGAATTGCCTGCGGACTTGGGTTAATGTATTCGTATTCTGTCGTAAAGAAAAAACATGAGAAGGATTCTGTGACAGAACCACTTTTCCGTACAGTCTCTGAACTGAAAAGAACTGCTGCCGACCTACAGAAAATAACGCAGAATCTATCTCGTATAAACGCAAAGAACGCCCGCCCTGCAAATCCGATACTGATAGAGGATGCGTGCGGTAAGCTCCGCAATTCCCTGAATGTCGCCAAAGAGGAAATTGACCGTCTCAGTACAAAATAGGAGAGTTTATTATGAAACAAAATCATCATTTTATTCGCAAGATCAGTACAGTTCTGACCACAGCCGTCTTGCTCGGAAGTCTGAACGGATGCAGCAATACACCGAATCCGACAACTTCCCCTGTAAACGACACGGCTGCCGCTGAAATTCACATCACAGCTCCGGATGCTGTTGCATCTCGTTCGTTAGAGGAGATCATTCAGGATATTGTTACCTATCATGGCTGCTACGGCGATGAAGCAGATGCAAAAGTAGATGCGCTGATCGAAGAACTGCGTCAGCAAGACAGCAGACAGGGAGAACTCTGGAAAAACATCATGGACTACTGGAAATATGCCAATACGGAACTTCCGGTCAATACAGACCAACTTCCGGAAGGTCTGCCGGATGATAATACCATGGCACTCGCAGTACTCGGCTTTGAACTGAATGATGACGGTACAATGCAGGACGAACTGATCGGCCGCCTGACAGTCGCTCTGAACTGTGCGCAGCAATACCCGAATGCATATGTGATCTGCACAGGCGGCGGCACAGCAAAAAATAATCCCGATGTCACCGAGGGCGGATTGATGGGCGAATGGATGCTGGAACACGGACTTGACGAGAGCCGTCTTATCATTGAGGACAAATCACGCACAACTGCTGAAAATGCAAGCAATTCCTATGACATTCTGCTGAAAGATTACCCGCAGGTCAATTCGGTTGTGTTAATCAGCAGCAGCTATCATATTGCGTGGGGCTCATTGCTGTTTGAATCTGCATTTCTGAAATCCGCCTCCGAAAAACAAACACCGGAGATCCATGTCATTTCCAACTGTTCCTGTCAGATCGAGAATGATATATACCTTCCAAGCGAGATCCTGCGCTGGGAAACCGGCGGAATGCTGCAAATGATCGGCAACAATGATCTTGCCATGCAGTATTATTTCGACTATGACAATGTGGAAAAACCTGCGCTTTGATTTTGCTGCATAAAAGAAAACCGGAAGGCGGTCAGCCCTCCGGTCTTTTTTAGTTCTGTGAATGGTATTTCTCCATGTACTCATCAAAGCTCTTGATTGCGCCCGTGCCGTATTTTGCCGAATAATTCAGGATTTCCACAGCATCCTTAGAATTGATTACACCATCGCCGTTGATATCAGGATTCACGGAAGAAACTGCCTGAACTGTGTCTGTCTCAGTCGGCTCAGAAGCCTTTTCCGTGTCCGTCTCAGTCGGGTCGGAAGCCTTTTCTGTATCCGTCTCAGTCGGGCCGGAAGTCTTTTCCGTGTCCGTTTCAGTCGGTACTGTCGGCTGTGTCAGACCGGGAGCAGCATCAAGCGGCTGGAAATTGATACCGTTCGTTTCGGCATATGCTTGTGCCTTGGAATCTACAGGCGCATAGATCGTTCCGCTTTCGACCACAGGCAATGTGCTTTTATCTGTGTCGATTGTGCAGGTATCATTGCGAATGATGACTGTTTCCAGAGCTGTCTTGAAAAATGCACTCTTTCCGACAGTGGAAACGTTTTCGGGCAGATCAATCGCTTTCAGGGAAGTGCAACCGTTGAAGCAATTCTTTCCGATCTTGGTCACGCCCTCACCGACCCTGATGGCAGAGAGTGAAATGCAGTTCTGGAACACACCGCAGTCACCATAGTAATTATCATCCAGCGTGGTCACCGAATCGGGAAGTACAACATTATTCAGAGCGGAACAGCCGTTGAATGCGCCGGCTCCGATCTTTGTTACGCCGTCTTTGATCGTCAGGTCACTCAGACTGGTGCAGCCGTAGAATGCATATTCACCAACAGATGCCATCTCACCGATCACAAGTTTCTTCATGCCAATACAGCCGTTAAAACAGCTTTTTCCGAGAGTTGTAACACGGGAAGGTATCACAAGTTCGCTCAGACCTTCACATTTTCGGAATGCTTCTGTGCCAATAGAGGTTACGCTTTCCGGAATGGCAATTGTTTTGAGAGATGTGCAGCCATAGAACGCACCTTCATTGATACTTGTCAGACTATCTCCCAATGAGAGTGTTTTCAGTGCAGTACAGTCTCTGAAAGCATTGTTATCAATGGTTGTTGCCGCCTCACCAATCTTGACAGATGCAAGACTGGTGCAGTCTCTGAATGCATCCTTACCAACAGTCACAATACCGTTGCCAAGATCAATTTCTGTCAGGCTGGTGCAGTTCTGGAATGCGCCCTCGTTATTGTAAGAAGAAGTGCCGATCTTGGTCACGCTATCCGGAAGAAGCAGTTTTTTCAGGGAAGTACAGCCAAAGAAAGCACCATAACCGATGGAAGAAACGCCGTCACTGATTGTTACATCTGTCAGACTTTCGCACTTCGAGAATGCATGATTCCCAATGATTGCAGAGTTCCCGACTTTCAAAGTCTTGATTCCCTTACAATTTGCAAATGCACTTGCATCAATTTTAGCCACGCTGTCAGGGATTACCATTTCTTTCAGACGTTCACAGCCTGAAAATGCTTTTTCACTAATTGTAATCAACGACTCCGGAAGGATCACATTGGTCAATGCCACGCAACCGTTGAATGCTTCTTTTCCGATCGTATCCAGACTGCCGCCAAATGTGACAGTTTTCAGGGATTCACAGCCGGAGAACGCGCGGGCATCAATGGTTTTCACCTCTGCACCAAAGGTAACAGTGGTAAGACCTGTACAGCCGTTGAACGCATCCCAGCCAATGTATACCAGACCATTTCCTGTATTTACCTCTGTCAAAGCTGTGCAGTTCTGGAAAGCACCTTCACCTGAAAAGTTACTATGGTTGATCGTTGTCAGACTGTCCGGCAGTGTCAGGGTTTTCAGGGCGCTGCATCCGTAGAATGCGCCGTAGCCGATCTCGGTAATACCTTCATTCAGATGCAGTTCGGAAATACCGGTGCAGTTCTGAAATGCATAGTTACCAATCTTTGCCGATTTGCCTACAGTGACACTGTTGAGCCCCTTACAGCCGCTGAAAGCATAATCGTTGATTGCAGCAACAGAGTCCGGAATAATCAGAGTTTTCAGAGATTCACAGCCTTGGAATGCGTTTTTGGAAATCGTTTCGAGTGTTTCCGGCAAAGTAAGTTCCGCAAGGGCAGCACAACCGTCGAAAGCATCGGCACCAATACTTGTCAGTCCGTTGCCAAACGTAATGCTTTTGAGACTAGTACACCCATAAAATGCACGGCTGCCGATCGTTGTGAGTGTGTCACCGATCGTCACTTCACGCAGAGATGTACAGCCACGGAATGTATCACCGTCCTGAATGGACACAATGCCGTCCGGAATGATGAGGGCTGTCATCTTTGTCTGATCCACGAAAGCATTTTTTTCGATCATATTGACCGGTACATCACCAATCATCGTCGGAACTGTGTATTCACCGGAGATGCTCCCATTATATTTTGTAATTGTAGCATAGCTGTTCGGCTGACCGGCATTATAGAGCTTATAAATAATGTCAAGAGTGGGATCCTCTTCCGTGGTATATGCTGCACTGACAACCGCAGACAGATTCGGCAGAATCTGTGTTGTCACAAACGCAGAACTACCTGTCAGAATGGTAAATGCTGTCAGAATCGCAAGTGTTTTCTTCAGTTTCATAAATAATCCCCCTGAATATTTTTTTACTGATTTTCAGCTTTTTTATTATAGCATTTCTTGGCAGAAAATACAAGCATTCTGATGGTCATTATATAAAAAAACGTAAATTTTTCCAGTTTTTATTTTTGAGAGTTGAGCAGTTTTTCACAAAATTGATAGCGTAAAAAAGCAGACTGCGCATTACACACAGTCTGCTTTTCAGATTACAGTTCAGTAATTTCGTCATGATGTGCCTGCAAGGACTTCACACCGAAATGCTTGTTTTCCTTGATGGCACGGATACCCTCAGCACTTGCCTTAGCAGCAGCCATAGTTGTGATATAGGGGATTCTGTGCTTGATCGCAGCTTTACGGATATAGCTGTCATCGTGACGACTTGCCTTACCAATGGGCGTATTGACGATGAGCTGAATCTCATTATTCGCAATGCAGTCACCGACGTGTGGTCTGCCGCCCTCATACATCTTGAATACACGCTCACAGGGAATACCCTCTGCCTGAAGCAGCTTATAGCATTTGTGCGTTGCAAGAATGCGGAAGCCAAGTTCGTGGAACGCTCTTGCCAGATCAGGCAGTTCGGGCTTATCACGTTCGCAAACGGAAAGAAGCACCGTACCTTCGGAAGGGAGACGGGTCTGCGTTGCCTCTTCTGCCTTGTAGTACGCCTCACCAAAGCTCTCAGAAATCCCCAGAACCTCACCGGTAGAACGCATCTCCGGACCGAGCAGCGGGTCAACCTCAGGGAACATATTGAACGGGAACACAGCCTCCTTGACACCATAGTGCTTGATGATCTTATCCTTCAGCGACGGTACCGGAGAAGGATTGCCTGTCAGCGGGGAAGTAATGATCTGTGTTGCGATCTGTACCATGTTGATGCTGCAAACCTTGGATACCAGCGGAACGGTTCTCGATGCACGGGGATTTGCCTCCAGCACATAAACCGTATCGCCCTCAATGGCATACTGCATATTCATCAGACCGCGAACACCCATTTCCACCGCAATCTTGCGAGTGTAATCCTTGATTGTTGCGACCTGTGCATCTGTCAGATTCTTCGAGGGCAGAATGCAGGCAGAATCGCCGGAATGCACACCTGCAAGCTCGATATGCTCCATTACTGTCGGAACAAAGCAGCTCTCACCATCGGAAATGGCATCTGCTTCGCATTCTGTTGCGTGGTTCAGGAAGCGGTCGATCAGAATGGGTCTGTCCGGTGTTACGCCAACGGCTGCGCTCATGTAAATACGCATCATCTCGTCATCGTGTACGATTTCCATGCCACGTCCGCCGAGTACATAAGAAGGACGAACCATAACGGGATAACCGATCTTGTTGGCAATTTCCAGAGCTTCATCCACATTGACTGCCATACCTGCCTCAGGCATCGGAATGTTCAGTTTCTCCATCATCGCACGGAAATGATCTCTGTCCTCAGCGAGGTCGATCGTCTCCGGAGAAGTACCAAGAATATTCACGCCGTACTTTTTCAAGTCACTTGCAAGGTTCAGAGGAGTCTGTCCGCCGAACTGCGCAATAACACCGACAGGCTTTTCCTTTTCATGGATTGCAAGCACATCTTCAAGCGTCAGCGGCTCGAAGTAAAGCTTATCCGATGTGTCGTAGTCAGTGGAAACGGTCTCCGGATTGCAGTTGACAATGATGCTCTCAAAGCCGAGTTTCTTGAGTGCAAGCGCCGCATGAACACAGCAGTAGTCGAACTCAATACCCTGTCCGATACGATTCGGACCGCCGCCGAGGATCATGATCTTAGGCTTATCCGTACTGCACGGGGATTTATCCTCAGAGAGGTGATAAGTGGAATAATAGTACGCCGCATTCTGCGTAGAGGATACATGAATACCCTCCCACGCTTCTTTGATGCCTGCTGCATAGCGGGCGTTGCGGATATTTTCTTCCGGCACTTCAAGGATCTGGGAAAGATAGCGGTCAGAGAAGCCGTCAAGCTTTGCCTGACGCAGTGCAGCAGTTTCGGGAACTGTACCCTTCTTGGCAATCAGTGCTTCTTCCTCATTGACAAGGTCGAGCATTTCATTGAGGAAATAATGCTTGATCTTGGTCAGCTCATAGATCTCGTCCACAGTTGCACCCTTGCGGAGTGCCTCATAAATGATAAACTGTCTTTCACTGGTAGGCTGATTGAGCATTCCCAAGAGTTCATCCTTGGTCTTTTCATGGAAATTTTTGGCATAGCCAAGACCATAACGTCCGGTTTCGAGCGAACGGATCGCCTTCTGGAATGCTTCCTTGTAGGTCTTGCCGATGCTCATGACTTCACCGACGGCACGCATCTGTGTGCCGAGTTTATCTTCAGCACCCTTAAACTTCTCAAATGCCCATCTTGCGAACTTGATCACAACATAATCGCCGTCCGGAACATACTTATCCAGAGTGCCGTACTTACCGCAGGGAATCTCATCAAGGGTCAGACCACAGGCAAGCATTGCAGAAATAAGTGCAATCGGGAAACCTGTTGCCTTTGAGGCAAGAGCAGAGGAACGGGAAGTTCTGGGGTTGATCTCAATGACAACGATTCTGCCTGTTTTTGGATCGTGTGCAAACTGACAGTTACAGCCGCCGATAACCTGCACTTCTTCAATGATCTTGTAGGAATATTCCTGCAATTTCTTCTGCACATCTTCGGAGATTGTCAGCATTGGTGCAGAGCAGAAGGAATCACCGGTATGAACACCGATCGGGTCAATATTCTCAATGAAACATACTGTGATCTTGTTATTCTTGGCATCACGAACAACTTCAAGCTCCAGCTCTTCCCAGCCGCTGATACACTCCTCAACGAGTACCTGATGCACAAGGGAAGCCTGTAAGCCCCGTTCGCAAACGACTTTCAGTTCATCCACATTGTAGACCATACCGCCGCCGGCACCGCCCATTGTGTATGCAGGGCGCAGAACAACGGGATAGTGAAGCTCTTCAGCGATCCTGACAGCCTCCTCTACGGAGTAAGCCTCATGAGAACGCGGCATCTCGATGCCGAGCTTGTTCATGGTCTCCTTGAACTCGATTCTGTCCTCACCGCGCTCAATGGCATCGACCTGAACACCAATGACCTTGACATTGTATTTTTCCAGAACGCCCGCATTGGACAGCTCGGAGCAGAGATTCAGACCGGACTGACCTCCGAGGTTCGGCAGCAGCGCATCCGGACGCTCTTTCTCAATGATCTGCGTCAGACGGTTCAGGTTCAGCGGTTCAATATAAGTGATGTCCGCAACATCCGGATCCGTCATGATAGTTGCCGGATTGGAGTTGACCAGAACAATCTCATACCCCAGCGAACGCAGCGCCTTACAAGCCTGTGTACCAGAGTAGTCGAACTCACACGCCTGACCGATGATGATAGGACCTGAGCCGATAATCATAATCTTGTGGATATCCTGTTTCTTTGGCATAGCTTTTTCTCCCTACCCGTGCGGGGTGCGCACGAAGAATTTTTGGCATTCGCAAAGAAATGCTGTTTCTTGGAAAAAACCGGAAATCCGGACATTTCCAAATTACCCTACTCTATATCATACCACAAAACGACAAAAAATGCAAGAGGGGGCAGCATATTTTTTCTGTTTTTTCATTTACACACAAAAAATGGGAGAGAAGCGGGGCTTCTTTCCCATTATCGGTTTTTTTCGTAGATGAGGTGCAGTCCTTTCAGAAGCAGATCATCGTCGAGAATGACTTCTCTTTTACACAGCGGAATGACTGTTCCGGCAAGTCCGCCGGTAGCTACTACAGTACAGATTTCCCCGATTTCTTCCTCGATGCGGGCGATCATGCCGTCGATCGCACAGGCAGTGGAATACATGATACCGCTTTTCATACAGTCTATGGTATTGGTACCGATCACAGACTTCGGCGCTTCAAAGGCAATGCGGGGGAGCTGGGAGGTTCGGTTGACAAGTGCATCCGTGGAAACAGACATTCCTGTCATAATCACGCCGCCGAGATAGCGTTTTCTGGAATCAATCACAGAAAAGGTGGTTGCGGTTCCCATATCAATGATGATAAGCGGCAGCGGATACTCCGAGATGCCCGCCACCGCATCGACAACGAGATCACTGCCAAGCTGGGCAGGATTGTCGATAGTGATAGAAAGCCCGGTCTTGATGCCGGGACCTACGATCAGCGGCGTACATCCAAGATATTTTTCTACTGTCTGTTTAAGTGTGTTGGTGACAGACGGCACAACGGATGAGATGATCGCCTTCGTGATCTGTTTGCGGTCAATCTCATAAAGGTCAAGTGCCATGCGGATACGGGTGACATATTCGAGGTCTGTTGCCTGCTGATTCGTGGCAATGCGCTCACGAAACAGGATCCTGTCTCCGTCAAAGCAGCCGAGGACGATGTTAGTATTGCCGACATCAAGGGCTAAGAGCATTCTGATTTCCTCCTGAATGTTTATAAAATTGCTTCTGCATGGCGCGTGACATGACAGCCGACATTGACAGCAACAGGCAGACCTGCAATATGGGTCGCACCTTCCTCGATATTAACACAAAGCGCCGTCACTGTTCCGCCGAATCCCTGCGGTCCGATGCCGAGTTGATTGATCCGTTCAAGCATCTCCGCTTCAAGCTGTGCATAGAGTGGCTTGGGATTGCGCACAGCAGTATCACGGCAAAGTGCTTTTTTGGCAAGCAGCGCACATTCTTCAAAGTTCCCGCCGATACCAACGCCGACTACAATCGGAGGGCAGGGATTTGAACCTGCTTTTGCGATTGCATCCACCACGAACTGCACTATATCGTTGTGCCCGGCTGCCGGTGTCAGCATTTTCAACTGTGACATATTCTCGCTGCCGAAGCCTTTCGGACAGACGGCAATTTTCACTTTGTCACCTTCCACCAGTTCCAGATGAATGACAGCGGGCGTATTGTCACCGGTATTGACCCGTTCCAGCGGATCTCCGACAACAGAGCAGCGAAGATAGCCCTCTGTATAGCCCTTATGCACACCTGCATCGACTGCCTGACGAAGTGTCCCGCCCGTGATATGAACCTCCTGTCCCAGTTCAATGAATACCACAGCCATACCTGTGTCCTGACAAATAGGGAAGTCCTCCTCCCGTGCAGCCTGCATATTTGCGATCAGATCATCAAACACAGCTTTTCCGACAGGAGACTGCTCCTGTGCGGCACACTCATGAATACGTTGTTCAAGGCTGGAAGGCAGTATTTTATTTGCCTTGATGCACAAAGCGGCAACCGCTTCGGTGATCTCGGCACATTTAATCTCTCTCATGGGTTTCACCTCTGTTATTATATATCACCCAGAATATCACGATAGGGATCCGGTTCAGGATCAGACGGCGGGGGAACATGGAGTTCTGTCAGATCAACGCCTGTTTGCACTTTTACCGCCACCGGATGAAAATCCGGAAATCCCGGCTGTTTTTGCAGCCAGAGACTGTTTTTCTCATGAAAAAAAGCCAATACAGCAGCACCCCCTGCCGGTACCCACCAACTGATACCGCAGATCACAAGTAAAAGCAGTCCGATTGCAGGAGCCAGCAGATTCTTCGGGAAAAACACAGAATAGACAGCCAGTACAAGCCATCCGGCAGCTGCGATCGTTTTCCAGATTGTAGCTGAACTGTTCACAGCACTCAGAAACTGCTCACCTGTGCAAAGCAGTGCAGCAAACAGAAATCCAAGACGATAAAATGCCATTCTCCGTTTTGTCGCCGTGCATACCGTGCAGTTGGCATGATATTCCCGTACTGCCTGTTCTGCATCATATCGTGTCATCGGCGCAACTTCGAGAATACCGGAATGAAAAGACTCTTCCGGTATATCAAACAATTTTTTCTCAGACCATTTTTCCATTAATCATCACCCAGACAGGATCCTGCATCATGTCCAGCGGATCATCCGGAAACAGCACCAGATCCGCATCCAGACCAACAGCGATCCGTCCGATCCGTTCTTCTGCACCAATAATATCTGCTGCCTCCGATGTAACGGCACGAAGCGCCGCTTCACGGGGCAATCCGCCCTTGACCGCAAGCGCCGCACTCATCCGCAGATACTGTGCCGGTACTTCCGGATGGTCGGTACAAAGTGCAATGTGGCAGCCCTTTTCATGCAGGATTGCAGCATTGGAAAGCATCAGATCCCGCATTTCAGGCTTGCAGCGGTCGCAGAGGATCGGACCGACTATGATATTCAGTCCCCACTCCCCGAACAGATCCGCAGCGATATGCGCTCCTGTGCCGTGAATAATAACGCAGTCCAGGCCAAATTCCTTGGATATTCGCACTGCTGTGCAGATATCGTCTGCACGGTGGCAATGAAAATGCGCCTTCTGTCTGCCGTTGAGCAACTGTAGCAGCGCCTCACATTTGGCATCATATTCCGGCGGCTCCTCCTCATCAGGATGTTCCTCAAACCGTTCCAGACGTTCGGCATAGAGTTTGGCTTTCTGCAAACCTTCCCGGATGAGTGCTGCTGTCATCATGCGTGTGACAGGCGCTTCGTCACGGTCGCTGTAGACGTTTTTGGGATTCTCGCCAAGAGCAAACTTCATGCCGCAGGGGAAGAGCATCATCTCGTCCGTGCAGCGCCCATGCGTTTTCATGAGTAGCATTTCACCGCCGCAGGCATTGGCACTGCCGGGAGAGACAACAACAGTTGTGATACCGGAAGCCCTTGCCTCGGAAAAGCATCTGTCATAGGGGTTGATGCCGTCGAGCGCACGGAGCTGCGGCGTAAACGGATCGGAGATCTCATTGCAGTCGTCTCCCTCGAAGTCGATCCCGTCCTCAATGATACCGAGGTGGGTGTGCGCATCGATCAGACCCGGCATCAATACACCGCCGCCTGCATCAATATCCTCTTCACTGACATCTTCCGGCTTTCCCTGCTCCACAGCAGTGATCTTGCCGTCCTGTACTTCCACATAGCCGTAAAAGTGCATATCCTCTGTCATGGAATAAATTTCTGCGTTGTAAATAATCATAGTATTCTCCCTGTTTTTTCTTCCAGCAGTGTAATAATCTCTCGCACCGACTGCACAGGACTGTGAACTGCATCAAGACGATATGTGCTGTGCCGCCTGTATATTCCCCGACGTTTGCGGTAAAGTGTATATAATTCCTGACGTGTACTTCTGCGGACAATGGGTCTGTCCGTGTTGGCAATGCGCAGATAGCACATTCTGAACGGCACATCCAGAAACAGTACCACACCATGCTCAGAAGCGATCTGTGCATTGATATCCCGCAGCATCGCACCGCCGCCGCAGGCGATCACGCCCTCACGGGAAGCAAGCTCACGGACTGCCTGCGTTTCCAGATCACGAAAATGCTCCTCACCGTCCTGTGCAAATATCTCCGGAATGCTCCTGCCTGCCTGTTCTTCGATATAGGTATCCATATCGGTAAACGGCACCTGAAGGGTTCTGGCAAGTTTTGTTCCGATGGTACTTTTTCCGCAGCCCATGAAACCGCAAAGGAAAATTGTCATTTTGCGCTGACCTCCCCGATTGGGAACAGACGGTTGACTTCCTGTTCCATTTCCCCGACAAGCGCCCGGACATCTTCCTTGCTGAAACGGGTATTATTCCAGTAGGACTGTGCCGCTGCTGCCTGCCATACCAGCATTGCAGAGCCGCCGACCGCCTCCTTGCCGAGTGCTTTGGCTTTGCGGATGAGCTGTGTTTCCACGGGATTATAGATCACATCAAAAACACGGCTGCTGCCTGCGATCACTTCATCGGAAACAGGACACGCATCAACATTCGGATACATACCGACAGGTGTTGCATTCATCAGCAGATCAAACTGTTCTGCGGGTGCGGTTTCCAGAACACGAATCGGACGAATGGAAGTTTCCCTCGTTTTGGCGCAGAGAATGCGCTGTACATCTGCGGAGGATTTCAGCTCCTCAGCAAGTGCATTTGCACGGGCAAGGTCACGTTCTACGATCGTCAGTTCCGCACCCTGTATAACACATTCCGTTGCCATCATTCGTCCAACACCGCCGCAGCCGATCAGCAGGATCTTTGCATCGGTCCGAATTTCACCGATACTGTTGCGGAATCCTGCACAGTCTGTATTGGTGCCGAAGAGTTTTCCCTCAGAGCTGACCGCAACCGTATTGACAGAACGATAGAGAGATGCATCTTCACTCAACTCAGAAAGATGCGGCAGAACCGCTGTCTTATAGGGAATGGTCACATTGAAGCCCCGAAGTTTTTTCAGATTTTCCATAGAGCTGTCAAATTTCTCAGGTGCAATATCTGTCAGAGTGTATTCTGCGTTCTGTCCTGCAAGACGGAACAGTCTCTCGTGGATCCACGGCGACATGGAATGCCCCAGCGGATGCCCGATCAGGGTATACTGGTATATGAACATTTCTGTATCCTCCCGGAAGTCTATATTCTTCTTAATCATAGCACATTTTCTGAAAAAATACAAGGGCTTTGCATGACTTTTTTTATTTTTACAGCGATAAACAGCAAAAAAGCGACGCCGTTCGTTATTTTGAACAAATTTATCGGATTTGAAAGTCAAAAAAACTATCATACAACCTATTGACGATTCTGCAATTTTCCATTATACTATTTGTAAGAAATATAGATTTGATGTCCACCACCGTAAGAAAGAAAGGGGCAGACCGTCTGAGAGAAAGGGAGGTATTGCTTTATGGACTTTGAGACAATTGCCCAGATCGTTGCAGAGCAATTTGACAGGGATGTGGAAGAGCTGACAGAGGATACAGACATCATTGATGATCTTGGCTGTTCCTCACTGGATGCTGTGGAACTGATTGTAGCAATCGAAAGTGCAACAGATATCCGCATTCCGGATGAAGCTGTGGACAGCATCCGCACGATCGGCGACATCGTGACGTATCTGAATGAACACGCTGAAGAAACAGATGAAGATTAAAGGACATCTCAAAACGAAAACTGCTGTACCGTTTTCCGGTACAGCAGTTTTTTCATGGCAGCAGCAGATTGAACATTCCCAGCACAAAACCGATCAGCGCACCAAGATTGACGATCATACCGAGTTCTTTTTTCATCATGGTCAGTACAAGCTGTTCCAGTTCTTCAACGGACATCGCATTGATTTTCTCCGTCACGATCTCCGCAATGTGGATATGAGAGAGAAGTGCATCCATATTTCCCAGAACAAGACGACGGTAAGTACTCTGCACGGCATCTTTCAGCACTTCCTCCGGAAATCCGATGTGGGAAAGCAGATCGGAAACGGGCTGATCCTCAATTGTACCGATTTTTCCGGAGAGGAGAGTTTTGACATAATCCTGACCTTTTTCATCAATTACCCGCTGGAGGTCATCTGCAAGCATATCAATGATTTCCTGCCGTCTTTTTTCATTCAGAATCAGTTTTAACATGGAATTCTGCGTTTTTTCTGTCAGATATGCATTTCCGTACTCCCGTACAAAATCCTTGACATCCATGGACTTCAGGATCTCACGGCTGAGAACATCGCAGAGCTGTTCCCGTTTTTCCTGATATGTCTCTTCGGTAACATCCGCAGCACTGCAAAGTATCTCGTGCGGTCTTTTTTCTGTCTGCTGTATCACAAGTTCTGTGATCTCCTGCTGTACCGAATCCGAAAGCAGCATATGTTCCACATCTTCTCTTGTCAGCAAAGCACCTGCCACCACGTCTCCTGCTGCCTTTGCCAGACGCTCCTTCCCCTTGGGGATCGCACCGGGCGTAAATGGCAGACGATGCCCCAGAATACGGATTTCCCGACGAGGGAAGAACAGCATCTTCACTGCGATGTAATTTGTAAAGTAACCGATCACCGCACCTACAACAGGCGGAACGACCCAATGCATGATTGTTGCTATATCCATTATACAAGCCTCCTTCAGTCATTAAT
>JAILPP010000005.1 GCA_024699425.1 Oscillospiraceae bacterium
GTGAAAGACTTAGGTCAGAAAAAATGATCAAAATAAAAAAAACGTGGCGGGTGCGGGGCGTCCCCCCCCCTGCGGAGGGGGTTGGGGGGGCGATTACCCCCCCAATACCAGCCCGCTACCATAGAAGAAAGGTTGTTTTACTATGAAAGTTCTGGAAGGACAGTATCAGGGCAAAGGTCTGCGCTTTGCGATCGTTGCCGCACGTTTCAATGAGTTTATCGTCAGCAAACTGGTCGGCGGTGCGGAGGACTGCCTGCGCCGTCACGGTGTCAGCGATGATGATATCACACTCGCATGGGTGCCCGGTGCATTCGAGATTCCGCTGATCGCCAAGAAGCTCGCAAAATCAGGAAAATATGATGCCGTGATCTGCGTGGGGGCTGTGATTCGGGGTTCGACCAGTCACTATGACTATGTGTGCGCCGAAGTCTCCAAGGGCATCGCTGCCGTTTCGCTTGAAACCGAGATTCCCGTGATGTTCGGCGTTCTCACTACGGATACCATCGAACAGGCGATCGAACGTGCAGGAACCAAGGCGGGCAACAAGGGCTATGACTGCGCAATGGGTGCAATGGAGCTTTGCTCGCTCATGCGGGAGACGGAATAATCCATATGCGCAAGATCATGTTTTTTGACATTGACGGTACGCTCATGGAGGACAGCGCTTCGCACTTCGTCCCCAAAAGTACCTTCAAGGCGCTGCGGAAAGCCCGTAAAGCCGGGCATCTGCTCTATGTCAACACCGGCAGACCCGTGGTCAATGTGGATGCCGATGTGCGCCACCTCGGTTTCGACGGCTATATCTGCGGCTGCGGTACTTACATCGAAAGCAACGGCAGAGAACTGTTCTATCATACCAATTCCATCGACCTCTGCCGCAGAATGGCGGAACTCGTCCGTGAAACTGACTGTGCTCCCCTCTATGAACGGCGGGATGCTTTCTTCTTCGACCCCACAACACGGGAACTTCCCTTCATCAAGCAGATTCGGGATACGTTCCGTATGCAGGAAAAAAATGTCTGGCGCAGCGCCGACGATCCCGATTTCAGCTTTGATAAATTCGTCATCGCCTACGACGAACGCAGCGACCTCGCCGCTTTCAAGGCGGGGATCGCTCCGTATTTTCAGTTCATCGACCGTGGACGGGGATTCGGGGAAATGGCACCGAAAGGCTTTTCCAAACGCACGGGTATGGAGTTTATTCTTCAGCACCACGGCATGGAACAGACACAGGCATATGCCATCGGTGACAGTCTCAATGACCTGCCCATGTTCGAGGGCGCAGGCATCGGCATCGCTATGGGCAACGGCGACAAACTCATCCCCTACGCCGATTATGTGACCGCCGACCTCTGGCACAACGGGGTCTATCAGGCAATGCGGCATTTCGGTTTCTTCGTCAAAGCCTGAGATCACTTCGGCACTATCGCCAAATATTCCTGTTTAACTTTGTAAGAGTACACAAACAGCGCATTTTCTCTTGACAAAATTATAGAAAAATGGTACAATGATTATGTTATTATCTGCGATTTTTTCTGATTCGCAAGGGAGGTATTCTTATGAAGAAGTATGTTTGTCCGGTCTGCGGTTACGTTCACGAAGGTGATGCTCCGCCCGAACAGTGCCCGCAGTGCAAGGTTTCCGGTGATAAGTTCATTGAACAGGCTGAGGTGAAAACGTATGTCTGTCCTGTCTGCGGCTACGTTCACGAAGGAACCGAACCGCCCGAAAAATGCCCGCAGTGCGGCGTTGCAGGGGAAAAGTTCATCGTCAAGGAGGACGGCGGCAAGCTCGAATTTGCCTGCGAACACGTCCTCGGCGTGGCAAAGTCCGTGACCGATCCGGAAATTCTCGACGGACTGCGCTCCAATTTCACCGGCGAATGCACGGAAGTCGGTATGTATCTGGCAATGGCTCGTGTGGCTTTCCGTGAAGGGTATCCCGAAATCGGTATGTACTGGGAAAAGGCTGCTTTCGAGGAGGCGGAACACGCTGCCAAGTTCGCAGAGCTGCTCGGTGATGTCGTTTCCGATTCCACAGCGGAAAATCTGCGTGTGCGTATGCTCGCAGAACAGGGCGCAACGGAAGGCAAACTCAAGCTTGCAAAGCGTGCAAAGGAACTGAATCTTGATGCCATTCACGACACGGTTCACGAGATGGCAAGAGACGAAGCTCGTCACGGCAAGGCATTTGAGGGTCTGCTGAAACGCTATTTCGGTTAATTGGCAAGGGGGCAGACATTCGTCTGTCCCCTTTTCCTTGCGCTGCTCTCTGCACAGACAGCAGTTCTGCACAATTTTTTTATCTCGTTTTTGGATAAGTTCCCAAATTTTACGAAAATTTTCAAAATGAGTCAAATCTTGCCTCTTTCATCCGTCTATATAGACAGAACGTCAGCTGAGTTCAAATCTGTCCGTACAGACCATATATAACAAGGAGGCAATTTTATGGAAAACACACAGAATGTTCGTGAGATCATGTTCAGACGCATCCGTTCTCTCCGCAAGCACAGACACGTTACCCAGTGCGAAATGGCAGAACGCCTCGGCATCAGCCGCCGTACCTACGCCAACTATGAACGGGGTGTCCATGCAATGCCCGTGGAGGTGCTGATCGTCATTGCCGACATCTTCGGGACAAGTCTTGACTATCTGGCAGGACGCATCACTGACCGTCAGGAGGGCTTCCCGCTTCTATAAAGCCCGTTTACAGGAGGACAATCTATGCAAAAGCGCATCGGCATCATCATGTCAAAGGTTTACAAGGAGATCAACCGCCAGCAGCTCTGCGGCATTCTCGAAGAGGCTTATGCACGGGGGTTCAGCACCTGCGTCTTTACCCTGACAGAGGAAAGCTCGGACGCTGCCATTACCACCGGGGAGCAGAATCTGTTCCGTGCGATCAACTTTTCCCTGCTCGACGGCGTGGTCTTTCTTACCTATACCTTTTCGTCGATCGAATACCGTGACTACATCCAGCGCTTTTTACAGGAGAACTGCCCCCTGCCCGTCGTCCGCATCGGCATGGAAACGACACCCTTTGCCAATGTCTGGTACAATGACCGTGAGGAACTGCGTGAAGTCACACGGCATCTCATACAGGAACACGGCTGCCGTGATCTGATCTGCCTGACAGGACAGGATTTCCAGAGCGTTTCCCATGAACGGCTTGCAGGCTTCCTCGATGCTGTGCAGGAGGCGGGACTGACCTGCCCCGAAGAAAACCGCATTTTCGGCGATTTCTGGATCTACAGCGCCCAGACGCTCGCCCGTGAGATCGCAGACGGTATCCGTCCGAAACCTGATGCCGTTGTCTGCTGCAATGATACTATGGCAATCGCACTCTGCGATGCCCTTCGGGAACTCGGCATCATCGTCCCCGATGACCTGCTCGTCACAGGCTATGACGGCGCACTGGAAGCCGAAATGCACTCCCCACCCGTCACGACGTTTCAGACTTCATGGCGGCAGCTCGGCCGCAACGCTTTCACCTTGCTGTATACCCGCATGACCGGCGAGGAGACAAAACCCCGGTGCATCGAAAAAGGCACGCTCCTCTGCCGTGAAAGCTGCGGCTGCCATTCCAAAATGGGACGTAATCCGCAGAAAGAAATGAGCTTCCAGAAAATGGAAGATGCCTACCTCGACAGCAACCTTTCCACACGGCTTCTCTCCTGCAATAACCTCGACAGCTTCGTGCGCATGATGTTTGACAATATGTTCTTCTTCGCCATTCCCGAATATTACGACAAAGAGGCGTTCTGTCTGTGTCTCTGCGAGGGCTGGGACAGGGGTTCTCTGCCCGATCACAGCTATCAGGATTACCGTGTGAACGGCTACTCCGACAAGATGACCGTGATGAGCTACACAGGCGCACATTATACATTCCCGCTGAGCGATATGCTCCCGCCCGAATTTGTCCGTCAGGAACAGGTCACGACCACATTTTTCACCGCTGCCCATTTTCAGGATCGCTGCTTCGGCTATGCCCTGCTGCAATATCGGGGCATCGTGGACGGCTTTACAGCGCATTATCTCCACTTCTGCCGTGAGATCAACAACGGACTTGAATTTCTGCGGGTGCAGAATGCCCTGCGTTCCCTTGCGTATCATAATCTGCTGACACAGGTGCGTGACACGATGACGGGGCTTTATAACCTCAAAAGTCTCCCGCACCTCTGGGGCGATTATCTGCACAATGTCCAGTGTACCGGGGAACGTGCCTTCTGGGTTGCACTTTCCATTACCGGGCTGTACCGCCTGACCGAATCGCACGGCAGTCTCGTCAAGGACAAACTGCTTGTCGCTTTCTCCGAACAGATTCAGAATGCGTGCAGCCACGGGGAAAAATGTCTCCGTGCCGGTGAGGGAGATTTCCTGATCTTAGGCAGTGAACCCGAAACTTCCCATTATCATAATCTGCTGGTACAGAACATACGCGAACAGTTTGAACAGTATCAGAAAACACTCGGTCAGTCCCACCTGCCGCTGCAATATGCCGTTGCTTCCGAGGAACGTATGCCCCACAATCCCGAAGATGCCGAAAAAGCAGCCATTATCCTCCTCTCCAAGGCAAAGGCAAGTCAGCCCAGCTATTCCGAACAGCTCCACTACACCGATCTGGCAGAACTGCGCCGCAGCATCTACAAGAATCCGGAACGTGACTGGTCGCTCGGTATGTGCGCCGAACTGCTCAATATTTCCAGCTCGTATTTCCACCGCATCTATCAGAAGGCATTCGGCGTGAGCTGTGCAAGCGATATTCACCGCAGTAAACTCGAACACGCCAAATTTCTCCTGCTCCATACTTCCGATACGCTTCAGGAGATCGCACGCAAGTGCGGCTATGACTATTCCCACTTTATGCGGACATTCAAGAAAGAATTCGGCATGACCCCCACCGAATACCGTCGGGGCAAGACAGATGTATGACTTTCGCTCCCCTGCTGTGCAGGGGAGTTTTGTCGTATTGTTCAGACTTGCGCCTGATTACGGCTTTGTTTTTGTGTGAATTTTGTGAAATTTTCTGTTTTTTTCAAAAAGTACTTTGCAATAGGGAACTATTTTGGTATAATAGAAAGTAAGCGGCTTTGCTGCTGATTTTTCAGAAGGAGGCTTTTTTCATGTTGAAAAAGCGAGTGTTCCCTTTCCTGCTCTCTTTGATGCTCGTGTGCAGTTTCTGTATCCGCCTGCCCGCTGCCGCCATTTCGTTTACTCCGAATTTTGATATTCACAGCGCTGCCGGACTGCTTGTCAACCTCGACACCAAGGAAGTCATTTACCAGAAAAATGCAGATACACAATATATGCCCGGTTCGCTCGTCCAGATCATGGAAGCGCTTGTCGTGCTTGAAAATTGCAGCAACCTCAATACCCGTATCACGGCAGATGAATCGCTGTATCAGAAATATTCCGATACCGCCTATCCCGATGATGTGCGCTTTGCCGATATTCAGGATCACGACATTCTGACCGTGGAAGAGCTGCTGTATGCCATGATGCTCACCTCCTCCGTGGAAGC
The DNA here is from genome assembly GCA_024699425.1 of Oscillospiraceae bacterium. Lineage (GTDB taxonomy): Bacteria > Bacillota > Clostridia > Oscillospirales > Ruminococcaceae > UBA3855. The sequence continues at coordinate 5,521 of JAILPP010000005.1, forward strand.
CTCTGTCCTGCTTGCCAACCAGTTCGGCAACGGCAGTATGCCCGCCTTTGTGGATCTGATGAACGAAAAAGCAAACGAACTCGGCTGCACGCAGACACATTTTACCAACGTGACAGGTCTTTACGACCCCGGACAGAAAACCACTGCCAATGATATTTCCCGTATCATGCTCTATGCACTCTCCAACAGCAAGTTTGAACAGATCGCCACGACTGCGACCTTCAAACCCTATTCCCCCAACCACGAACGCCACGACGAAGATAAATGGCTCTGGACACATTCCAATCTCATGGTCATTCAGAGCAGTTCCGATTACCTCGAAGGCGCAAAGGGTGTCAAGACTGCCAACCTGACCGCACAGGGACGCAATATCGTCACGATCTGCTCCCGTGACGGCAACAGCTATCTTGCCATTCTGCTCGCCGCCCCCTTTGAGGACAAAAGCGGCAACCTTCAGTTCTTCCACATGGACGATGCCAAGGCGCTGTTTGAGTGGGCTTTTGCACACTTCAACTTCAAGACCATCCTCAGCGACAATACGGAGCTGGGTCAAGTCTCCGTCAAGAACGGCAGCAACTCCGATTATGTGCTTGTCAAGCCCTCTTCCTCTTACGGAATGCTCTGGTTCGATATGGCGGACATCAACTCCGTCACACAGGAAATTGATCTGAAAAAAACCGTCTCCGCACCCGTGGACAAGGGCGATGTGCTGGGAAAAGTCACGCTCAAATTCTCCGGCGAGGAGATCACTTCGATCAATCTTGTCGCCACAAGCGATGTCAAGCTCTCCAAAGTCCGCTACTATCTGGCTCTCATCAGACATTTCCCCAAGACGGACTGGCTTACACGGGCGATCCTGTTCAGCATTCTGCTCTGTGCGATCTACATTGCACTCTGCCTGTATTCACACATCCAGTTCCTCAAACGCCGCAAACCCGCCGCACCTGTCCACCTTAAACCCAATTCCGCAGCCGTCAAGCGTGAAGCCCGCAAAACCGAATACCGCAAAAGAGAACCGTAAGGATAAACATTCAGATGCTTGACGAATCCGGAATTTTATGCTATACTGTAATTATAATGCTATCAATGAACACGGGCTGTCAAATTATGCAAAAGCGATGAGGGTGCAGGGGAATCATTCCTCTGCTGAGGGGGTTTGGGGGGCGAGTAGCCCCCCAATACCAGCCCGCCACCATTTATAGTACAATGATAGGAAGGAGGTTCGGCTCATGTGGCTGACACTCGCAAATACAGTGCAGACCGGCGATAACCGTCAGATCTGGCTGTGGGTGATCCTCGCTGCCGTCGCACTGGTGCTGATTATTGCTACCTCGGTAATGGCTGCGATTTCTAAAAAAAAGAACAATTCACAGAAGCAGAACGAGGATTCTCAGTAATTGTGCATAATCACTAAAATTCATAAGGACTTTCACCTCAAATTCTCCGTGAAAGTCCTTGCTTTGTTTCGGGAAATATGATATAATGATAAGGATTTCGCACGTTCTGCGATTCTGCGGCGAGGTGCCCGTATGCGGGTCGTCAGGCAGACAGCGAACGGAGGATTCAATCAAAACCAAACATTTTCAGGAGGAAAAAACATGAGCGTAGTATCTATGAAGCAGTTGCTTGAGGCAGGCGTACACTTCGGTCACCAGACCAGAAGATGGAACCCCAAAATGGCTCCCTACATCTTCACCGAGAGGAATGGTATCTATATCATTGATCTCCAGAAAACCGTTAAGAAGCTCGAAGAGGCTTATATGTTCGTCCGCGACATCTCCGCAGAGGGCAAGGAAGTTCTGTTCGTCGGCACCAAGAAGCAGGCAAGCGACTCCATCCGTGAAGAGGCTACCCGTGCAGGCGCTCACTTCGTCAATGCACGCTGGCTCGGCGGTATGATGACCAACTTCAAGACCATTCAGAGAAGAATCCAGAGACTGGAACAGCTCCATGTCATGGCTGAGGACGGCACGTTCGCTCTGCTCCCCAAGAAGGAAGTCGTTAAGCTCAATCTCGAAATCGAACGCCTTGAAAAGTTCATGGGCGGTATCAAGAATATGAAGAAGCTCCCCGGCGCACTCTTCATCGTTGACCCCCGCAAGGAGAAGATCGCTGTTGCAGAGGCAAGAAAGCTGAATATCCCGATCGTTGCCATCGTTGACACCAACTGCGATCCCGATGACGTGGATTATGTAATCCCCGGCAATGATGACGCAATCCGTGCTGTCAAGCTCATCGCAGGCACAATTGCAAACGCTATCATCGAGGGCAGACAGGGCGCTGACGATGCTGCTGCTGAACAGGCTGCCGCTGCTACGGATGAGGCTGAGGAAGCTGCTGAATAATTGCATTTCCGTTACCTGATGCTCTTTTGGAAACATCAGACTGCGTGTGGGGCTTTGCCCCACACCCCCATCTTAATTTACAGAAAGAAGGATCATTTGTATGGCAAAGGTTACTGTACAGGATATTAACGAGCTGCGTCAGATGACCGGTGCAGGCATGATGGACTGCAAGAAGGCTCTGACTGAGGCTGACGGCGATAAGGACAAGGCTGTTCAGATCCTCCGTGAGAAGGGTCTGGCTACCCAGGCTAAGAAGGCTGGCAGAGTCGCTGCTGAGGGTCTGGCACTGGCACTGGTGAATGACACCAACACTGTTGGTGCAGTTGTCGAGGTTAACATCGAGACTGACTTCGCTGCTAAGAACCCGAAGTTCAAGGAGTTCGTAGAGAACGTTGCCAAGACCGTTATCGAGCAGAATCCGGCTGATCTGGACGCTCTGAACGCTGCCAAGATCGTTGGAGGCGACAAGACCGTTGCTGAGGAGCTGCAGGAGCTCTTCCTCTCCATCCGTGAGAACATGAAGATCCGTCGTTTCGCACGTCTTGAGGGCGATGCAGTTGTTCCGTACATCCACCAGGGCGGTCTGGCTGGCGCACTTGTTGCTGCTAAGACCACTGCCGGCGCTGCTGAGCCGGTTCTCGAAGCTCTGAAGGATTGCGATTTCCAGGTTGCTGCTATGCATCCGGAGTACCTCAAGCGTGAGGATGTTCCGCAGTCCCGCATCGACGAGGAGAAGGAGATCATCGAGAAGCAGATGGCTGAGGATCCGAAGATGGCTTCCAAGCCGGCACAGGCTCTGGCTAAGATCGCTGAGGGCAAGCTCGGCAAGCTCTATTCTGAGATCTGCCTCCTGGAGCAGGCTTTCGTTAAGGAGAACAAGATGAGCGTTCAGCAGTATGTTGACTCCAAGGCTAAGGAAGCTGGTGCTCCGATCGAGGTTACTTCCTTCGTATGCTTCGAGCTCGGCGAGGGCATCGAGAAGAAGGCTGACGACTTCGCAGCAGAAGTTGCAAGCATGATCGGCTAATCGATTCACGACATTCCATGTGGGGGACGGCTGCCGGCTGTCCCCCTTTGTGTTCACTGAAAAATTTGCAGAATAATAAAAAAATATGACAAAAGGGTTGCAAAATCCTGGTCTTTGTGGTATAATAGGATTGTACCCCAAATAAGGCGGAATCTGCCGCCAAAATCAGGTCCGGCATTTGCCGGTACCCGGAAGGAGAACACCCATGAGCAAAACGAAAAAGAAGGGCGGATCCATCTTTTCCGTCCTGATTGTCTTCATTCTTTTACTGCTTGTCGCAGCAACTGTCGGTCTGAATGTCATTTTTTCCGGTGATCGTGTTCCAATGGTGGGGGGCTACTACCTCTACTTACAGGAAAATGCCGATATGGAGCCGGATATCGAGGAGAATTCCTTTGTCCTCGCCAAGGAAGCAGGGCAGACGGCGCTCCAGAAGGGCTCCAAGGTGCTTTGCTATCTGAATGACGGCAACATGGCACTTCGTGTGATCTACAATATCGAAGTCAACGAGGACGGCTCCACGAGCTATTTCCCCGGTACTGCCGTTGAGCAGGGCGAGGAGCTTGCAATCGAGCGTGGCAACATCTTTGCAGTTTGCACCTGGTACAGCAAGGAACTGTATACCGTGGTCAAGTTCGCAACATCCGTCATGGGCTTGTTTGCACTGCTCGTTGTTCCGTGCATTATTCTGATTATCATGCTGCTGGTGAAGATCGCCAAGAGCAGCCGTGAGGAGATCGATGATGAGGAATTCATGTTCGAGGACGAGGAGGACTATGAGGATACCCCGAAAAAGCGCCGCCGCCGTCCCGCACAGGACCCGCTGTTCGATCCGGAGCGTGTGAATATCGAGGACGAGAGCCTGGAGAAGAAGAAGGCTTCCATCCAGGAGCACTTCTCCGAAAAGCCTGTCAATGAGGATTCCCCGTATCAGAAGGCTGTGCAGGAGCGCACCATGAAGTTCAAGCGCATCGAGCAGGAGGATATCGAGCGTGCCAAGCGTGAGGAGGCAGAACGTGCCGCTGCGCAGGCAAGCCAGCAGACCTCTGAGGTAGCTGCTGAGCCGGTTCAGGAAACTGCGACTGAGCAGACCGGTTATTTGCCGACCCATTCTTCCGATGTGCCTGTCATTCATGCGGATGAAGCAGAGCCGGCTCCGGTTCGTCCGGCAACGCCGAATATCGATGATATCATCAATCCCGGCGAGCTGCGTGCTGCCAAGGCCGGTGCGAAGTATAATCCGGAGATCTCCGGTACAGGTTCCATCGATGACCTGATCGCAGCACTCGAAAACGAAAAGAAGAAGCTGTAATCAAAAATCCCTTCCATGCATTTGGAAGGGATTTTTTGTATGAGATTTACAATTACTATTGACAAATCTTGCATAGGAATGGTATAATAGGAGCATATGATGAATGGAGGTAGTCCTATGCAATACCGCAACCCTGTGATTCCGGGATTCTTTCCCGACCCCAGTATCTGCCGTGTCGGCGATACGTTCTATTTGGTGGCAAGCTCGTTTCAGTTTTTCCCTGGCGTTCCGCTGTTTGAGAGCAAGGATTTGCTCAACTGGACGCAAATCGGCCATGTTCTGACCCATGAAAGTCAGCTTCCACTCCAAAAAGCCAATTCTGTCGGCGGCATTTACGCCCCCACGATCCGTCATGATAACGGGCGCTTTTATATGGTGACGACAAATGTCAGTGAGGGCGGCAATTTTTATGTCTGGACGGACGATATTCACGGTGAGTGGTCGGAGCCTGTCTTTGTTGCGCAGGATGGCATTGACCCGTCGCTGTATTTCGAGGATGGCAAGGCGTATTTCATGAGCAACGGCACCGATGACGCCGGTGTGCATGGCATTGTGCAGTGCGAGATCGACATTGCGACCGGGCAGAAGCTGAGTTCTGCCAAATGCATCTGGCAGGGGACCGGCGGCAGATTTCTCGAAAGTCCGCATCTGTACAAGATCGGGAAGTACTACTATCTGATGGCGTCCGAGGGCGGCACGGAGTATGGACACATGGTCGTGTATGCCCGTAGCACCTCGCTTTATGGACCGTTTGAAAGCTATCCGCAGAACCCCGTTCTCACCAACCGCAACCTCGGCGGTTACCTCCTGCAGGGCTGCGGCCATGCGGATCTTGTGGAGGATGTGCAAGGGAACTGGTGGATGGTTCACCTGGGATTCCGGCAGATCGACCAGTGGGTAATGCACCACGTCACCGGGCGTGAGGTGTACCTGGCGCCGGTCACGTTTGACGAAAACGGGTGGTTTACGGCTGGCGTAGACGGGACAAACCGTCTTACTGTGGAGACTGACCGGTTGCCTGACATTGTGCAGAAGCCCCTCCAGGAGCTCACGTTTGCAAACACCAGTCCATGCAGGGAATGGATCTACATGAATAACCCGAAGCCGGAAAACTACGAGTTTACGCCGGATGCCTTCCGTTTGCGCAGCAATGGCAGTTCGCTTTCCGACCCGATGAATGCGCCGACGTTCCTCGGCATCCGGCAGCAGGAGATGCAGATGACGCTTGCTGTCACCCTCGATTCGAGGGCGCAGGAAGCCGGCGTGACTTGCTACATGACGCCGGAGCAGCACTATGAGATCGTTGTTCGGAAGACTATGGATGGAACCGAGGTGTTCGTTCGCAAGACAGTTGGAGACCTCTGTGTTGAGATGGACGCTGTACATCCGGAGGAGGGGGCTGTTCGACTGATCGTGGAGGTTGAGCCGTTTACATATAAGTTCCTTGTGGAGCAGAATGGGCAGCGCCTGGAGCTTGGGGCTGGTCAGTCGAAATACCTTTCGACGGAGGTCGCCGGGAATTTCACGGGTGTCCTGTTCGGGCTGTTTGCACAGGGTGAGGTCAATGGTAAATTTGCCGAATTCTCGGACTTTTCCCTCAAATCAAACGCATAACTTCCAAAAAAATCCCCTATGCGCATTAACGCATAGGGGATTTG
>JAILPP010000049.1 GCA_024699425.1 Oscillospiraceae bacterium
GCAGTCTCGGAGAGAGTGTCGCATTGTCGATGCCGCGGTTCTCCTCGTGGTTATTGGCACAGAAGTGCTAGAGGGTGGGAATGGTCGCCCGGACCGATTCTTCCCCTTTCAGACCGAGCGTATACTGCGCCGTCATCTGTCCTGTAAGGCAGGGTTCTTCCCCGTAGCACTCCTCATTCCGTCCCCAGCGGGGGTCACGGGAGAGATCGACCGTAGGTCCCCAGAGCATCAGACCTGTGTTCTTCTTCTCGTTGTAATAGGCACGGGCTTCCCGACCTGCGGTCTTTCCGATCATGAACATCATAGGCTTGTCAAAACTTGCCGCCATGCCGATGGGCTGCGGGAAAACGGTTGTCGGTTCAGCGGGATCACGGTTGACAATTCCCCTTGCTGTCTCCGTACCGATGCACCATTCCCCGATGCCGAGGCGTTCCACAGCGTTGCCGTGTGCCGAGAGCATACCGATCTTCTCCTCCGCCGTCATGCGGGAGAGCAGATCACGGACACGCTCCTGCGGAGAAAGTGACGGATCCTGATAAGGAAACATAGCGTTTACCTCCCAAAATACAAGCCGCACAGGAACGTAATGACTCCGTGTGCGGCGTTCTCTTATTGATTATTATACCATAAAATGAAAGTAGCTGTCAATTGCAAATACTGCATGAATTATTGCAAGTGATTCCTCAGTCCGAAAACACACAGGTGAGGACGATTGCCGTAATATGTCCGATGATGACCAGAAGCAGCAGCGGGCTTGCAAATACCTGCCGCAGACCCCGTTCCGACTGATGCGGTGTAGCACGGGGGAAACGCTCCACAATGAGCATACGGATCAGCACGCCGATTCCGACCAGCATAAATACCGCATAGATGATATTGACGACATACGTTCCGATCTCCAGACCGTAATCTTCAAACATCATCGAGAGTTCCGCTGCGCTGTTGACTATCATGTGACAGATGATCGACGGCACGAGAGAATCATGCTTGACGGCAATATATCCGAACAGCAGTCCGCCCGTAAAGGCAAGCAGGAACTGCGCCACATTCTCATGCCAGATGCCGAACAGGAACGCTGACATCACAATGCCGAACCGCTGACTGACCCGTGAAAGATTTTTCAGGACGAATCCCCGCATCAGCAGTTCTTCCGTGACGGGGGCGATCAGAATGCTGTAAATTGCGGAAACCACGGTGTTCTTCACTTCGGGCAATGGGGAAATGTCGGGTTCATACAGGGTGATGCCCACACCCTCGAACAGATCGGAAATAAACGTTGCCGCATATCCCATGGAAAACTGAATCAGAATAATCACGGAAATATAGCCGAGCGCATGGAGTACCGTGAAATTTTTGGTGCGGAACAGATTGGGTATCGTGATCTTCGTGGCACGGCAGCCCAGCCAGAACACCAGCACATTGAGCAAGCCGAATACCAGCAGATTCATCGCGACAAGGCAGGAAGAATTGGTAAAATATTCCGTTGCAATGTCGTCGTAATTGACGGGAAGCTCTGCAACCGCCGCCTGATCGGTCAGCCGTATGAGGAACAATGCCAGCATTTCCAGCCCGATAAAAATCAGATTAGAAAGCAGCAGATGTCCCAGCAGGAAGCCGCCGACGATATTATAATACCGTCGGATTCGTCCTTTTTCACGGTCATTTGCCCGCAGCGGGATGGAACAGCCGGGAATGCGTATCTGCGGGACGATCTCGGCGTAATCGGGCTGATAGCTGTGAAATTCCGTCTCATTGGAAAACGGGTCATGCGGGTCGATGCGCACCGAATCACGCCGCTGCAATTCCGCAACTGCCTGACTCAGCTCCACCGCCTGCGCCCGAAACTGTTCGGGGGTAAAGATGGGCTGTTGTTCGTTCATAGCTGCTCCTTTTCTCTATCGGTGCTGTCGGGCTGCATCGCTTTTATGCAGATTGACAGTCTGTATTCATACAGGATACAGAATTATTATAACACAAAATCCTGCATTCGTAAACCGTTTTCCTGTAAAAATCACAGAATTTTCATATTTGTCAGCCGCACACGCCCTCTCCCCCGCTGTCAGGCAACTGAACCGGCATGAACAGAGGCGTTCTGTCCGTTCTGTGCAGACTGCGCTCTCGCAACGGAAATCGCCCTGTCCATTGTGAAGAAAAGCTGTGATACGCTCTGCTTCTTGCCGGGGGTGCAGACGTAATAGCAGCCCGACACGGAACGATGTACCTCCTCGCCGCCGATCATATAATTTGCCGACATGATCGCCATGATCTCCTGCATCAGGCGGTCGATCTCTTCCTGTTCGCACTTGCGGTAGATCAGGAAGAAAAATTCGTCCGTATCGGTGCTGTAAACTTCCGCCGTATCCGCAAAGCGTTCACTCAGTTCATGGGACACAAGGGTGATAAATTCGTCCGCCCTGTCTCTGCCGCAGATCTGCCAGAGCTGTTCAAAGTCGTTGAAGCCGCAGAGAAATGCCGTAAATTCCGACTTTCTGATCTTGCCGCCGAGGTCATTTTCCAGACCGTAGAAATTGCGGAAGCCCGTCAGGATATTCAGATAGGCAATATCAAACGTTTTCTCCCGCAGACGTTCGGCGTGTTCCTGCTCCTGTGCGAGAACTTCCGCAGCACGGCGGCTGTTTTTGCGCATTCTCTGAATGCCGATGATGCCGACCGTCATGGTGATGAACAGGAACAGCAGCACAAACAGAAACTGCTGTGCAGCACGCACGAAGAAATCATATGTTGCCTTGATCTGGTCATCAAACAGGCTGTTCATGGATTCCTCGGCTTTGGTTTTCTGCGGTTCGATCTTCAGGGTGTAGTCAATGTGGATCTGATCTTCACTGTTCATTCTGCCGTCCCTGATCGCCTCTGTGAAATCATGCAAAACGGACTGATAACGCTGTGTATCCATGTAGGCATCTTCAAAACGTCTGCCAAGTCCGTCATCGACCTCGGTCAGATCGACACTGCGGTACTCGGCGGATTCGGCATCAATCGTGGAAAATGCGACTTCAATTTCCAGAATCTTGTCCTCTGTATCTTCGCTGTTCAGATTGAGCAGAATGTCCTGTGACGATTCGCTGATACTGAGAACGCACTGTGTGATCTTGGAAATGTGACTCAGCCCCTTCTCCGCATGATACAGCCCGAATCCCGTGCGGTAGAACGCAAACAGCACGGCTGCCACGTTGACAAGCGACAGGCACACAAACAACATCGTCATGCGCCCGAACTGCTTCGGATCATATCCTGTCAAAGCAGTTTCATGTTCTGATTTCTTTCCCATAGTTTTTTCCTCCCTTACCGGACAGCACTTGTGGCTGTCTATGCGTAAATATTGTAACATATTTTTCATAAAATGTCAATATAATACGGTGAAAAAGACACCGATGTATTTTGAAAAACAGTGATTCCCGATTTTTTTGTGAAAAGTGCCGGTCAAAAAAAACTTGCATTTTGGGAAGTGATATGGTATAATACTTTTGAAAACCCGTTTCAGAAAAGAGGGGGTGAGAATCACGGAACACAAAACCGAAAACCTTCCGGAAGAACTGTACAGCGTACTTGCCGATCTCATCATCCGGAAAAATCACATTGCCGTCTTCGACAGCATCCGCGGAGAATACGGCGTTCTGCACTGTCTGCGGGAAATGCCTGACGGCGCTTCTTCCAGTGACCTTTGCAGCCGTCTGAACGTTGTGCCGGGACGCATGGCGGACATTCTCAAAAGTCTCGAACAGAAAGAACTGATCGTCCGCATCCGCATGAAAGATGACAGGCGTGTCGTAAAGGCAATCATCACCGAACAGGGCAGACAGATCTCTCTGGAAAAGACCGAAGAACTGTATCGGGATTATAAAGCCCTGTACCAACTGCTCGGCGAAAAGGACATAAAAGAGCTGATACGGCTGCTCAGAATCGTCGTATCGTACTACTCTGACCAATCATAAGGGGAAAACCGCTTGAAACTTTGGCAGTTTTGTCAATTGCAATCAGCGGTAAAGTGTTGTATAATTAGTTCGTAATGCGAACAGTTTGCCGTGCGAACCATTCGCAGTACGAAATGTTCGGTCTGCTTCCCTTTGCATTGCAGCCGAAATCACAGGGGGATGCCCGCATTCCCCTTCACCTAAAAGAAAGCAGGATGATATATATGCAGAAGACCATCGGCGGAATCACTTATGAATGTTATCCCTTGACCTCTCCGCAGCTTGTACAGGCATTTACACTGCGCTACAGCCCGACAGCAGAGGTCGTCAACATCGGCTGCGGTCAGTACCTCCAGACCGATCTGAATCTTGCAGCACTCCGTGAAGCGCTCAACCGTGCCGTGGAACGTTGCGAGTCCATGCGTATGCGCATCTGGAAAGATCCCGAAACAGGCGAACTCTGGCAGTATATTGAACCGTATCAGAATCAGTATTTTGAATACTACGACTTCTCCGCATGGAAGGAAGATAAGGTCACGGAAGTCCTCAACAAGTGGACATCACAGCCCTTTGACACCTACGGCGGCAAACTCTCCCGCATCGTGATCGTTTCCATGCCGAACGGCTATAACGGCTATTATTTCAATGTTCACCACTGCTGCATGGACTCCGCTTCCGTCATTGCCTTTGCCAAGGACGTTCTGGACATCTACTGTTCCCTGCTGCTTGACAAGCCTTTCCCCAAGCCCACGACGAGCTTTATCGAATCCGTCAAGCAGGATCTTACCTACGAGGGCAGCAAGAAACAGAAGAAGGACGAGGAATTCTGGAAGAAGTGGATCGAACGTGACGGCGAACCGATGTATACCGACTTCACCGGTCCCGGCAGACTCATCCAGCAGCGCCGTGAGAACAATAATCCCGATCAGCGCTGGGGGACACTTGCCAGCTCCGACGGCAGCGGCGGCACGATCACTTACGATCTGGATGCACAGTCCACACAGAAAATCATGGATTTTGCTATGGAACACAGCGTGCCTGTCTCTGCGATCCTGCTGCACACCATCCGCACCGTGCTTTCCAAGTTCAACAACAACGAAACGGACATCACCATCCGTGATTTTGTCAGCCGCCGTTCCACACTTCTGCACAAGAAATGCGGCGGGTGCCGTATGCAGTGCTATCCGCTTCGCACGATCATGCCGCTGGATACCACGGTTCTCGAATCCATTCGTCAGATCAAAAAGGCACAGGATGAGATCTTTCTCCATGCCGACTACGGTACGATCCGCCTGATGAATGAACTGCGTGCCAAGTACGGCGCAGCCCCCGGCAGCCACTATCACAGTGTCAACTTCACCTACCAGCCCGCAACCCTCGGCGGCATGATGGAAGAGCTGAAAGGCATCAACTTCAAGAGCTACTGGTACAGCTCCGGCAAACAGCCGCAGCCGTTCTATATCACCGCAATGCACCGTCCGAGTGACGGCGGACTGACTTTCTTCTTCGGCTATCAGACCGAAGTCGCAACCCCTGAGGAAATCCAGTTCCTGTACTACTTCACCGGCAGAGTGCTGTTCCGCAGCATTGAGAATCCGGACAAGACCCTCAAAGAGATCATTGATATGACATGATGCAGGGGAGGGCTTCCGCCCTTCCCGCCCGCAGTCAAGGACAAGAATAAGGAGTGTTTGATTTATGTTTGACAAATTGAAAGCGATCATCTGCCAGTACGTTGAGGTAAATCCAGAGGACATCAAGCCCGAATCCCGTTTTATTGAAGATCTGGGCTTCAATTCCTATGACGTGATGTGTATGCTTGGCGATGCCGAGACAGAGTTTGACATCGAGATCAATCAGGAAGAAATCGCAAATTACAGAACCGTCGGCGAAGTGCTGACCTATATTGAGGGGCTTGCAGAATGACGAACGAAATTAAAAATCTCCGTGAACTGGTCTACCGTGCAGAGCAGAAATACGGCGAAGGCATCTACATCCGTGAGTATCTCAAGAAGGAATTTCACGATACGAGTTACGCCGCATTCCGTAAGAACTGCGACCAGACCGCTGCCGCATTACAGAAACTTTTCCCCGAAAAGACCCACATTGCCATCATCGGTGCAACTTCTTCGGAATATCTGACCGCATGGTTCGGCATCGTGTTCGGCGGAAATATCGTTGTTCCGCTGGATACCGCCAACAACCCCGAACTGATCGCCGATGAGATCAACCGTTCCGACAGCGAAATGGTCTTTCTCGATGACAAGCACGTCAAGGACGTGGAGACATTCAAGGCACTTTGCCCGAAGGTCAGATATTACGCACATCTACAGAAATCCTGCGAAGGTCTGCTCCGCCTCTCCGATCTGACCGCACAGGGCGAGGGACAGGCTCCCGACTGCGAGATCAGCGAAGATGATATTGCCGCCATCCTCTTCACTTCCGGCACGACCGGCAAGAGCAAGGGCGTTATGCTCTCCCACGGCAACCTGATCGACAACACCACCTGCTATGATGACGGTAACTTTGTCGGTCACAGAATGCTGAGTGTCCTGCCGATTCATCATGTATACTGCCTGACCTGTGACGTGCTGTGCTGTCTCTGGTACGGCGCAACGCTCTGCGTGAATGATTCGCTTATGCACATCGTCCGCAACATGGCAATTTTCAAGCCGCACGGTGCAACTTTTGTTCCGATGATCGCCGCAACGCTCCTTGCCCGTATGCAGCAGGCAGCCGCAAAGGGTCTGGATAAGCACGAAGTGGCAAAGCAGGTATTCGGTGAGGATTTCCGTCAGATCTATTCCGGCGGTGCGTATCTGAGTCCTGACGTGGTAAAGGGCTACCGTGAATTCGGCATTGACATTACACAGGGTTACGGCATGACGGAAAGTTCCCCCCGTATCTGCACAGGTATCCCCAACAGCCCCAAGCCCGATTCTGTCGGCAAGATCGTGGACGGCTGCGAAGTCAAGATCGTAGACGGCGAGATCTGGGCAAAATCCGGTTCTGTCATGAAGGGCTATTATAAGAATCCCGAAGAGACAGCCAATTCCCTTACCCCCGACGGCTGGCTGCGCACGGGCGACCTCGGCTACAAGGACGAGGAAGGCTATCTCTATATCACAGGACGCAAGAAGAATCTGATTATCCTCTCCAACGGTGAGAATGTCTCCCCCGAAGAGCTGGAAAACCAGTTTGCGGCGTTCCTGCCGATCTCGGAGATCGTTGTCTATGCAGACGGCGAAGTGCTGACCGCACAGATCTACCCGAATCCGGATTTTCCGTCCGAAAACGTGGAAGAACTCATCCGCGCCAAAGTCGAGGAAGTCAATGCAAAATTCCCGCAGGCAAAGCGCATTGTGAACGTCATCTTCCGTGACCATGAATTTGTCAAGACGGCATCCCGCAAGATCATCCGTGCCAGAATCGACGAATGACCATAAAGCAATTACGTCCCTCCGTTATCGGGGGGACGTTTCGCATTCTTAGTATTGGGGGGCTACTCGCCCCCCAAACCCCCTCGGCAGGGGAATGATTCCCCTGCACCCTCATCGCTTTTTGGATTTTGATTGTTTATAGTACACATATCATATTTCCGATGCCGTAAAACCGCATCAGACCGACCCACTCTTCCGTAATGCGTTCTCCGCTGACGATCAGCGGCACCGCAGGCGGACACGGCACCTGTACCATGCCGCAGATACGACCGACCGCTTCCCCGACCGGAACGCTCACCCATGCCGAAAGTGCCGCCTCCCGCATGGAAAGCACCTGTTCGGGTGCGGACGGCAGCGGCGGCGGAACAGCAGGCGGTTTCGGTTCACAGCGGGAAAGCGCCGTATACAGCCGTTGAAAATCCCCCTCCTCCATCACAGGCGAGAGCAGCAGCACAAGACAGGTGCTGTCGGCGTATTCGCATTCCACGCCCTGCATCCGCAATTCGTCCGCAAGTGCATTGCCGTCCGCCTTGATCGTGACGTGCAGCGGGTCATTCCCCGCAAAGTGGTACTGCGGGAGCGATGCCCGCAATACCGCCGACCGTTCCGCACAATGACGGACTTCCTCTCCCCCGCCCTGCCGAAGCCATTCCGTTGCCGCCTCGATTGACTGCAAGATCAGATAGGAAGGACTTGTCGAACCGAACAACTGCATATACTGTTTCATTTCCGCCCCGCAGTCCTCCGCCGAATGCAGCACGGCAGCCCCCGTCAGGGACGGCAGCATCTTGTGAAACGAATCACAGCAGAAGTCCGCCCCGCACTGCATCGGGTGCAGTTTCTCCTCCAGAAAGGCGAGATGTGCGCCGTGTGCGTTGTCCACCAGAAGTCTTGCACCGAAACGCCTGCAGACAGCCGCCAGTCCCCGCAGATCCTGCAAATTCCCGCAGTAATCGGGGGACGTGACGTATACGCACGCAGCGCCGTCTGTCTTCTCCAGTGCCGCCGCAAAGTCCTCCGCCGCATACTGCCCTGCGATCAGACTGCCGCTTCTTGGACGAACCCACGTCACCTCCAGCCCAAGCAATACACACGCATTCAGAAACGCCCTGTGAACCGTCCGTGCTGCGATCACATGACGGTGTTCGGCTTTCATCTTTGCCAGCATCGCCTGAATGCACAGCGTTGACCCGCCTGCACTGTAGCAGACCGACCCACTGCCGTACAGTTCCGCCGTCTGCTGTTCGGCGGCGCGCAGAATGCCCGATGCTTCAAACAGACTGTCCGCCCCGCTGATCTCGGTGATGTCCCATGCATACGCCCCCTGCAAATCCGGAGCGTTCGACGGGGCTTTTCCCTTATGTCCCGGCATATGACCCCGAAACATCTGTTTTTCAGCATATTGACTTAGAAACGAAGTCAGTTGTAGTCTATTTTGCATAAAAATATGCCAACCCCCTTGACAAAACATTTGTTTTGGTATAGAATAGTAAATAGAACATATGTTCTTATTTGTGAGTTCCTGACGATGATTTCGCAGATGAGAAACTATGTTTCTATTTTTCACTTCAAAACAGAACATTTGTTCGATTAGGAGGAATCCAAATGAAAACCATGATTCGAGATTATGAAACCGCCCGCACCCAGCTTCTGAACCGTATCCACGAACTGAACACCGCCCTGAGGGACGACACCCTGCAAAACCGTGACAGAGAGAAACTCCTCCTCCGCAAAGAACTTCTCACTGTGGAAACCATCGAACTCCTGCACAGCATTGCCGTCATGAAAAACCACTGAACCGTGAACAGAGGGAGGTACTATCTTGGCAAGACGTGTATCTGAAAAGTGTCTGGAATTTGACAAGCACTTTGTCGCCGATCTGATCGAAGCGCCCGTCACGAACCGTTCTCAGCTCAACATTGTGCATGAGGCGCTGCGTGACAGCATTGAGAACGATCTGACCCCCCGTCAGCGTGAAATCCTGCTGATGCGCTATTTTGAGGGGAAAAAGGGAGTCGAGATCGCAGAAGATCTGCACATCAACTCCTCCACCGTGACCCGAACCCTACAGCGTGCGGAAAACACGCTCCGCCGTTCCCTGCGCTTCTATATGCGGTATCTGAACTGCCGTTTTCATGAGGAGTAACGCAGACAAAAAGAACCGATGCCACGAAAGCATCGGTTCTTTTCCGCATTGGAGTAGCTGGATTTGAACCAGCGAATGACGGAGTCAAAGTCCGTTGCCTTACCACTTGGCTATACCCCATTCTCCGCTATTATAGTATAACACATTTTTCGGAAAATGTCAAGCGCACAGAGCAGGTTTCTTTTGCATATTCTGCAACAGGCAGGTGCAGTGAATAAATTCGCCGTACTGCACCATACTAACCACAGAGGAAAACCGTTTCTCACCAACAAGATCGAATGCAAAGGAGTGTTCAGTATGTACGTAAAACGAGGAGAGATCTACTATGCCGATCTGAGTCCTGTTGTCGGTTCCGAACAGGGAGGTATCCGTCCGGTACTTATTGTACAGAACGATATTGGCAACCGTCACAGTCCGACCGTCATTGCCGCCGCGATCACCAGCCGCCTTGACAAAGCCAAACTGCCTACGCATATTTCACTTCATGCCGATAGCTGCGGACTTTCCAAAGACAGCATTGTATTGCTGGAGCAGATTCGCACGATCGATAAGCGCCGTCTGAAAGACCGCATGGGTTCGATCGACCGTGAATCCATGAACCGTGTGGACAACGCCCTTTCGATCAGTTTCGGACTGACAGGCTGACAATGCAGAAGAGGTAAGAGCGCAAAGCCCTTACCTCTTTTTGTTTACTTTGTGACAGGAAGTGTCTTGATTACGCCGATCGCACGCTTGAGAATGCTGAGGGAATCCGAAGAATTGACCTCTGCACTCAGATCCACATCGGCACGCTGAAGCGCCGCATCAGAGAGATTGGAAGCACCGACCAGATACTTATTGACCTGAATCACGTCCATGATATTCACTTCGCCGTCATCATTGACATCACCGTAAACGATCTCCGCATCATACTGAACCTTGACATCATTTCCGGAAGATCCGGCTTCGCTCCTTGTCTCGTTGGATATGGTAGTTTCAGTGGACATTGCCTCGGTGGGCTTTGTGGTTTCGGTGGGCTTTGTGGTTTCAGTAGGCTTTGTGGTTTCGGTGGGCTTTGTGGTTTCGGTAGGCTTTGTGGTTTCGGTGGGCTTTGTGGTTTCGGTAGGCTTTGTGGTTTCGGTGGGCTTTGTGGTTTCAGTGGGCTTTGTGGTTTCGGTAGGCTTTGTGGTTTCGGTGGGTGTCACCTCGACAGGCTTGGAACCGTCAGGCTCAATACCGCCGATGAGATTGCCGTCACCGTCATAAATGCAGATATAATCGGTTCTGACCTCGTTATTGTCACCGAACATTTCGGTATCGCTCAGAGAAGGCAGCTCCTGATAGCTCCAGTCGTTCTTGGGATCCCATGTATCGCCGTAGTACATACCCATGATGAACTGGTACTTCTTGCCCGAATTTGCGATCTTGTAGCCGTCCCAACTGATCTCGACATAGTAGGTATTTGCCTTCTTGTCATACTTGAACGGACCCGATGTGATGCCGTCAGCGCCCTTTTCGCCGTCTTCGGTGGAGGACTGGTCGTAAAGTTCCTTCGCTTCGACAATATCAATATTGCTGATCTCGCTGGAATCGAAATAGTAGCGGACAGAGAGCTTGTCCAGCGGCTTGCTGCTGTCAGTTCTGACCTGGAAGGAAACCTTGGTCACACCTGAACCGTCGTCCTTGATGTCGTCCACAACAAAAGCCTCAGTCCAGTAGCCGTTGCCGCCGCTTTCGCCGTCGGGACCGGAATTGGCATCTGCGGGCGGGAAATCCTCGTCGATCTTATCGGAATCGCTGCCATAGAAGTGCCACAGACCCGCAGCAGCACCGACAAATGCAGCATTGTAGTCGATGGTAACTTCGTTGTAGATGTAATCCGCCGTCACGTCCTTGTGTGCATCCTTCCCGTCGGGACCGCCGACCAGAGCGCCGTAGAGGACATGACGCTGCGGGGACGGATCTTCGCACTTGAGCAGACCGGAAGAAGCACGGTGATGCGGATACGCACAGGAATACTCGTTATAGCCGACAATGAAGCATCTCGGACCGTGGGTCTTGCCGTCGTCACGGGTTTCGAGGTAGGTGATGTCGTTCTTGCCCATGAGGTATTCCATCTGACCTCTTGCCCATTCCGAGCGTGCGGAGGGCTTATCGCCGTTGTGATACTTGTCATAGAGCAGGGCGATGAGCTGCATTGCGGTGTCATAGCGGGCGCTGCCCCATGTACTCAGGAAGGAATAGCCCTGTTTAGTGCTGTAATTCTTCGACCACACATCGAGAGCCTTTTCGATCATAGCCCAGTAATCAGCGGGGTCATACTGGTTCTTGCCCTGTGCTTCACGGTACATATTCTGAAGGTCAAGTTCCGGATGTGTCTCGTCGATGATCGCAAGGCGCAGGATCGCACCACTCCACATATCGTTCCAGCAGTAGCACCAGCCGTCCGCTGCATAAATATCGAGCTTCGGGAGTGCCTGCCTGAGGTAGCTGACATCATCCGTTGCGGTATAGAGCCACGTTGCGCACCATACAAAGTCGTCCGTCCACTTGGAAGAGCCGTAATACTGCTTCGGACCATCGCCGTTATCGGAGAGGACGGTCAGATACTCCTCTTCGCCCTTGAGCTTCTCCACATAGGGATACGCAAAATCATAGAGCGCCTTGCCGTATTTCAGTGATT
>JAILPP010000068.1 GCA_024699425.1 Oscillospiraceae bacterium
AAACGGCGTTTTCTGGTCTATTCGGAAATGATACGCCGCACAGGGGAGCAGCGCAGATCGCATCAAAATTCTCTTGCGCCGTGGGGTGCGGGCATGACCATGGAAAAGTTCATGCACCAGCAGGTCACGCTGATCGGCGCAAAGACATCGGGCAGCAAGCTCTCCTCGTCCAAGGAAACGCAGATCGTGACCCGCACGGAAGCCAATCTCAACTGCAAGGAAGTACGCTCCCTGATTCAGCAGGATTTCCGTGAAACGGCTGTCTGGCTCGGAGCGCAGGAAGGGGAGGAGGAGAAGCTGTGTCTGATCTGTGCGGAGCGCTGTCTTGCGTCCCGATTTGACAGCCACGCCCAGCAGCTCCGCATGACCATGACAGATGCCGCAGGGAACCACGCTGATCTGCGAGTCAATTACCGCAAGGAAACCAAAGAGTTCATCGAACAACTGGAGCACATCGGCAAGCTCATGCTCGAAAAGCCCGAAACGCCGTATGTATGGCTGTGTTCGACAAGATTCGAGGGCGGGGAACTGGTATTCTTCCCGATCGAAGTATTCAATTTCATCGAACCGCCCCCGCCGAAGCCGTTCCATCTGCCGCCGCAGTACACAGCAAAGGAAAACGCCAAAGCCCCGCTGATTCTGGAATTATTTGATGAGATCACGGAATACATGGGCGAACTGGTGCAATGCGGCATACAGTCCGCACAGGACGGCAGCGGCAGGCGGCTTGCCAAAAAAGCGGAACAATGCGGCATGGAGGGGCTGTCAGGTCTGATTACGGAACTCGGCACGCAGGCGGAGGGATTCCGTCACTCGATGCACAGCGGCACCGCCGCCGCCCTTACTGCCCTTATGCAGTTGCAGCGCTATCTTTCGATCGGGCGCAGGAAATCAGCCGTCATCACGGCGCTTAATTCCATGCAAAGCAAGCTGTAGGCGGTAATATTATATCATAAGTATACAAGGCGGCGGGCTGGTATTGGGGGGGCTGACCGCCCTGCACCCGCATCGCTTTTGCATATTTTGACAATAGGCGCTCACCCATAGTAAAGGAGGTTCATTAACATGATCTACGCAAAAGAAACAACCACTTTTCCGCTTCTGACAGAAGCACTCCGTTTTGTCGGGGTCAAAGAGGAGTACATCAGCATCCTGCCCGAATTTCTCGATACGGAAAAGCCCCGCAATCTTGCCCTTCTTGATTCCATTCAGACGGAATGGTATCAGGGGGACTACAACTCCGCACAGAATTTTTCCAAGGCAATCAAACGGGAGATCGCACCGAAACAGGACGACGAACTCTGGAAACGCTGGATGCTCTACACCTATCAGCTTGCAGGCAGCCGCTGCAACCAGACGGGTTTTACGCCGTATGAACAGGGAGTCCGCTACATGACCGCCGCCCTTAAGGAACGCTACGGCGAGGAAGCCGAAGCACGTTATCTTGCACTTTCCATGACATCGGTCTGCGAATCACGCTCTATCTCTTCCCTTCTCTATTTACGCAGTAACGCAGAATCCTCTCCGGAAGTCTGCCTGAAAGCCATTGCCTTTACCAAGAGTGTCCGCACACAGATCTGGCTTCTGACGCATATCTTTGCCGCCGCACCCCGACCGCAGAAAGGTTTGAAAACGCTGTTCAGCAAGAAAGACAGCACCACAGAAGCCGCCCTTGTACTTCTCAAAGCACTGTATCAGGATGCTACCTGCACTTCACGGTTTATTGATGAATTTGCCTTTCTGGTTGCGTGGGCGGCTGTTATTTCGGACGAATGGCATGATATTCTGTTAAAGAAGTATTCCAACCGCCGCAGATACATCGGAGAAAACGCACTCGGTTCGGGTTTTGATCCCGAACCCATCTTTGCGCAGCTCGACACCATGCAGAGCAACACTTCTGAATATCTCTCCCTGCTCTGCCGGACGGGGCTGCCTTCTGAGGATACACGCAGTTACTACCACAAATGGGTACTCCCCAACCGTGACGAACATCTCCGACACATCGCAAAAACCGATCCTGATGCGTTTCGGAAACAGATCAACACGGAAAAAGAGATCGTCAAACTCAAACGGCTTTGTGATATCTTTGCACAGGAGCATCCCGAAGAGCAGCTCCCCGACCTGCACAATATCGTGCAGCAGATGGCGATTAAACAGCTCTGCATTGAGAATGAGAATTTCACCGCACCGATCACCATGTACCTGACAGGCGTGGACAGTATGACGAAACTGCTTGAGACCGTGCCGCAGCTCAAACGAGGGATTCTAAGCTACCGTGTCGGTGTAGTGGATTACGTTTCTGCATTCGGTATGGATGATTTTGCAGAGCGCTGCATCTGCCTTTCTGCGATCCTGAACTTCAAGGATGCCTATACAGAGATGAACGTCCCCAACTGGTGTTTCCGTGACCACTATCCGGAAACCATAGACATTCTCAACCGTCACGGCGTACCTGTCGGCTATATCCTTGATTTCCTCGGTGCAAACGGAAGCCCTGATGCGGCGCTGGAACGTCTGCTCCCCCGTGTGGAGGAATTGCTCACCGCCGACACCCCCGTACTGTGTACGAATGCACGGATCGACGCCATAAAGCTGCTGCAAATGGCTGGAAAATACAGGGAACTGTTCGCCTATGCCGGTGATGCCGGCAAGACGGTCCGTGAAAGTGTCACGCAAAAGCTTCCCGCACCCGGCGGAGACTATGACGACGAATACCGCAAGCTCCTCACCAGTAAAAAAATGACCGTGCGGGAAGTTGCGGTCACGGTACTGGAAAAGACCTTCCCTGACAGTCTGCGTGCGGACGTGCAGGCGGCATTTGAGAAAGAGAAGAACGAAAAGCTGAAAGCCCGTTTTGCCGTACTTCTGGGAGAAGCCCCGCCGGAAACGCCCGAAAATGTCATCAGCGGCGATCTTGTCACGGAACTGACCAAAGGCAGCAAGTCCAGAAAAGTGGATTTTCTTTTCGGGCAGCCCTTTGCACCCGTGCGCAGAGCGGACGGCGAACCCGCAGAGGAAAAGATGCTCAAAGCCCTTGCCGTTGCCTACGCCGAGCAGAATCCTGTCGGGCGCAGTCAGAATGCCGATGCCATCGCCGCCATGCTCAACACGACCGATCTGGAAATCTTCGCACAGGAATGTTTCCGCCGCTGGTCTGATCTGGGAGCGCCCGCCAAGACGAAGTGGGTACTGTATCTGACCGCTGTTCACGGCGGACTGGAGGCGATCACAGGCTTGCAGCGGTACATCAAGGAGTGGTCAGAAAATTCCCGTGGAGCGATCGCAGCCGATGCAGCGAAAGCACTGGCACTCAACGGCTCCTCTCCGGCGCTCATGGCGGTCGATGCTATGGCACGCAAATTCAAGAACAAGCAGGTACGGTCTGCATCGGCGGCGGCATTGCAGTCAGCAGCAGATGAACTGGGCATCACCCGTGAAGAACTGGCAGACCGCATCGTCCCCGATCTCGGATTTGACGAAAACCGCTGCCGTATCTTTGATTTTGGCGCACGGCAGTTCAAGGTATTCATTAACCCCGCACTGGAGCTGGAGATCTACGAGGGGGAAAAGAAGCTCAAAAATCTCCCGAAGCCCGGCGCAAAGGACGACCCTGAAAAGGCAGCACAGGCAGTCAAGGACTTCAAGGAAATGAAAAAGCAGATGAAAGCCGCCGTTCAGACCCAGCAGGCACGGCTTGAATATGCGCTTCTCTGTGACAGAAAGTGGACGGCAGAAGACTGGCGTGCGCTGTTCGTGCAGAAAGCAGTCATGCACTGTTTTGCCATCGGACTGATCTGGGGCATTTACGAGGACGATAAGCTGGTGCAGAGTTTCCGTTACATGGAGGACGGCAGTTTCAACACGGCAGATGAGGACGAATACGAACTGCCGGAGAACGCCGAAATCGGGCTTGTACATCCGATGGAGCTTGACGAGGCGCTGCGTTTGCAGTGGATCGAACAGCTTCAGGACTATGAGATCAGGCAGCCGTTCCCGCAGCTCACACGCGCTGTATACCGTGTGACGGACGAGGAAAAGAATCAGACCGAACTGCTTCGGTTTGAAGGTCGTGAGCTTACAGGCATTGCGCTGCTTGGGCGCATGACGAAACTCGGCTGGGACAAGGGCTATCCGGGAGACGGCGGTTATCTGACGGAATTTACCCGCTGCGACATCATGAAGCAGCACCGTAATGAAAAGGGCGTAATCGTGCATGAGGGATTTTTCCTGTATCTGTACTTTTCGGGCATGGACATCAGCGGCTACAACAACACGGAGGACGTAACGATTGAGAAAGTAGAATTTCACAGGCTGAACACCCCCGCAAATCAGATGCTTGCGCTCGGAGAGATTCCGCCCCGTTATTTCAGTGAGATTGTGTATATGCTCAGTAATGCGCTGTAACAGAAACAGCCCCGTGTCGGTACACGGGGCTGACTTATATTGGACTTCCTCAGAAAATTACGGAGTCACAGGAATATCCTTGACAATATTCAGAACGTGTTTCAGAAGTGTCAGGGAGTCTGTAAAGTTCAACTCATTGTCCTTATAAACTTCCGCATTGAGTCTCTGTTCTCCATCGAGTTCCCTGGAACCGACGAGGTATTTATTGAGTGCAATGACATCAAGAATATCCACCGTTCCGTCAAGGTTGACATCGCCGCACTTACCGCTGTTGACATCATTCTCCGTACCGGGAAGCGTTGCATCGGAAGAAGGCTCATCGGCGGGCTTGGTAGCGATATCTGTCTCCGAGGAGCTGTCCGGTTCGGTGGGAGTCTTTGTTTCAGGCTCCGGCTGTTCGGTGGGTGTTGTTACGGGTGTATCGGAGGGCTTTGTGCCGTCAGGTTCTGTACCCCAGACGAGGTTGCCGTCCACATACATACAGATATGCTCATTGAGAGCCTTGGGATTTTTGAGGCTGTCGGTAGCGTCCAGACCCTCATAGGACCAGTCATTGGAGGGATCCCATGCGCCCTTGGTCGGCTGTCCGTCGATCGCATCGGGAATGGACACACGGAACTGCACCTCGTCACGGTGTTCACTCTGACCGGTCGGCTGAATGGCTCTGCCGTCTGCGAACTTGACTTCAGCATAGTAGGTATTACCTGTAGGATCGCCCGCATACTTGATCGGACCTTCCACGGTTGCAAAGCCCTGCTGATCGGACTGATACTGCTGGGACTTGGCCTCAACGGTGATATTATCGGCAGAAAGCCCCGCCTTGGTCAGTTCTTCGATGTTGAAGTAGTAGCGGTAGGTAATATCCTTAGCCACTCTTGCGGGCCATGCAGTGTGGTTCATTGCCCACGCCTTGACCTCGGTATAGCTGTCGCCCTGACCGTTGATGACGGCAGCGACTTCCCATTCCGCCCATTTCGGTTCTTCCCTGGGCGGGAAGTTATCAAGGATCTTGCCGCCGGGGAAATCTGCGATCATAGCGCACAGTGCCGCCGTATAGCCTGCATTGTAGTCAATGGCAACTTCGGTATACTGGTAATCGGAAACGGAGACTTTCTCGTCATCGTAATTGCCTGAGCTGTCAGGGCCGCCGATGAGTGCGCCATAGAGAGTATGAGCATACTCTGTCTGCCAGCCTTCTTCGGAAGTTGTGGACTTACCCAGTTCATTCCAGTGGTCGTCATGGATACCGGAAGCAGTTCTGTGGTGAATTGCGGTCGGATTCTTGTCACCCATACCGAGGACATAGCTCATCTTCATGGAGTTGTCGCCGAAGCAGTAATCCATCTGAGATTTTGCCCATGTTCTGTATTTCTCCGCCTTGGAAGCATCTTCCTTGAACAGGGTATCCGCAGAGAGGAGCGCAAGCCACGCAGTCGTGGTGGCATGGCGCAGGCAGCCCCACTGGAACAGCCATGCCAGACCGTCCGAGGTATACTTGATATCGCCGCCGCCCTCGATCCAGTGTTCGATGTGCTTGGCGACGTGATTTTTCCATTGTTCATTGCCTGTGATGTCGGCATAGAGATAAACCGCCGCCTGACAGGTATCATCCCAGCAAAGGCCCCATGTGAATTTCGGGTCAGTAGACTGGTTTTCGGTGGGAAAGTTGGGCAGATAATCCTTTTCAATCTTGTCGATATAGCTCTTGTCGCCTGTCGCCTTGTAGAGCCAGCCTGCGGCATACATACAGTCATCGAGCCACGAGGAAGTATTATAGAAGCCGGACATACCGCCGATGGCATCCTTGCTGTCAGCAGAGCGCCACTTATCGGCATACTCAAAGAGTTCCTTTGCATTTTTGAGGTAAGCCGCCGCCTTATCGGGCTGATCGTCCTTGAAGATGAGATAGCCTTCTGCGAGGGCAGCCGCGCAAAGACCGGCTACGGAAGAATTTTCGATAATGTCATAGGGGCGTTCCCAGTCGCCGTTATTGAGATGATGTTTGCGGAGGTAAACCTCAGCGCTGCACCAGATATTATGGTCGGTAGAGCCGCCTGTATAGTCGCCGATGGTGCCGACGAGTTTACCCTCACCGAGGTAGCAGGCGTTGACGTAATCCAGACCCCACTGGATATTGTTGCGGTATGTTTCACCAAGACCTGCTTTGTCCACGGCATCTTTATACTGGAGGTAGCCCCATGCAAGCATAGATGCAGAATAGGCATTTGTCAGGGTGAACTTGAAGTGGTCGCCTGCATCGAACCAGCCGCCGGGGACGAAATCAGTCTCCTTGCCGGACTCATCGACCATAGAATCGGCTCTCCACGGTACGCTGTTCCATTCGGGCAGCTTACCGGACTGCTGCACCTCATAGAAGAACATAGACTTCTGAAGTGCTTCGGCGTAATTATAATCGCCGGCAGCCTTGACCGGAATGTTCTTTGCGGTCTGTACGGGTGCAGTGAGCGCCGCCGCACACATCACAAGTCCGGAAATGAATGCAATTGCTTTTTTCATTGTATGACCCCTCTCGATAAAATTCCTCTCCGGCAGTGCATCCGGACAGGTATACACTTACATTGTACTATAATTGGCGGGATTTGTCAAGTTTTTTACGTCGGATATTGGGAACAGAATTTCCCAAACTGTCCCTAACTGTCATCCTGCACAACCTCAAACCATTATTTTTGTCAGATTTACCGAAGGGGAGGAGACAGCGATGCCGTCCCTTGCGGGACGGTCAGGGGGGCTTTGCCCCCTGACCCCCCGCCGGGGCGCTGCCCCTGCACCCCGGCAGGGGGAATGATTCCCCCTGCACCCCTCATCGCTTTAATAAATTTCAAATTTTTTTGAAAAAATCACTGCCACAATGCAAAATCATTCGTATCAACAGACAGAAAGGCGAAAAACAGAATCACAATTTATGATCTGATTATCAAGGATCATCAAAAACGCATAGGCATCCCCGTTTCATAAGGGATAAAGTCGTACTGACAAAAGGAGGAAATTATCATGAATGCAAATGAAAACAAGAAGAACATGGAAATTGAGAACGTAAGCAGCGAGGAAACCAAGGAACTGACCGGCGAGGAAATGAATACTGTCAGCGGCGGTCAGGGCATATTCCAATCCAAGGCCCACATCATCCCTCTGACACTTCCTGTTGACAAAGGCACCAAAAAGCCGAAGTTCAGCACTCTGCCGACACCGGGTCTGAACGGACAGGTGCAGAAACCTGATTTCCTGACGAAGCCGGGAGACAAAACGGAGACAAATCATCCTTCCTTCCTGTCCGACAAAGCTGAAAAGCGAACCCTCTGATCCCCATAAAGCAAAAAGCGCCCGTCCCCAACAGGGGACGGGCGCTTTGCTGTCTGATGAAAAATCAAACCACGCCCTGAGCCTTCATAGCCTCAGCAACCTTCAGGAAGCCTGCGATGTTAGCGCCTGCAACCAGATCGTCGCCCAGACCGTACTCATTCGCAGCCTTTACGGAGGACTCGAAGATGTTCTTCATGATGCCCTTGAGCTTCTCGTCAACTTCCTCAGCAGTCCAGTTGTAACGCATGGAGTTCTGGGACATTTCCAGACCGGAAACTGCAACACCGCCGGCATTGACAGCCTTGGACGGAGCAACGATGACACCCTTGGACTTCAGGAAAGCGATCGCCTCGTTGGAAGTCGGCATATTGGAAACTTCCACATAGTACTTCACGTCGTTAGCAACGATCTTCTCCGCCTCAGCCATGCCGACCTCGTTCTGCGTAGCGCACGGCATGATGATGTCAGCCTTAACGCCCCACGGCTTCTCGCCTGCGTGGAACTCGCAGCCGAACTTGTCAGCGTAATCCTGAGCGCGGTTGCGGCAGGAAGCGCGCATCTCGAGCAGGTAATCGACCTTCTCATCGGTGCTGATGCCGTCGGGATCGTAAACGTAGCCGTCCGGACCGGAGATGGTAACGACCTTACCGCCCAGCTCATTGACCTTCTTGATGGTACCCCAGGCAACGTTACCGAAGCCGGAAACAGCGACGGTCTTGCCCTTGATGGAGTCGCCGAAATGTTCGAGCATATTGCAAGTGTAGTAAACAGCGCCGTAGCCGGTAGCTTCGGGACGGATCAGAGAGCCGCCGTACTGCATACCCTTACCGGTGAGAACGCCGGTGAACTCGTTGCGGATTCTCTTATACTGACCGAACAGGTAGCCGATCTCTCTGCCGCCAACGCCGATGTCACCTGCGGGAACGTCGGTATTCGGACCGATGTGCTTGCAAAGTTCAGTCATGAAGCTCTGGCAGAAGCGCATAACCTCAGCGTCGGACTTACCCTGCGGGTCGAAGTCGGAACCGCCCTTGCCGCCGCCCATGGGGAGACCGGTCAGGGAGTTCTTGAAGATCTGCTCAAAGCCGAGGAACTTGATGATACCGATATATACATTAGGAGCAAAACGCAGACCGCCCTTATACGGACCGATTGCGGAATTGAACTGTACACGGAAACCGCGGTTTACCTGTACCTTGCCGTTGTCGTCAACCCACGGAACACGGAACACGATCTGGCGCTCCGGCTCAACGATTCTCTCGAAAACGCCTGCATCGATGAGATCCTGTCTCTTCTCAGCGAGGGGCTCTACGGACTCGAAAACCTCTGTTACTGTCTGGATGAACTCAGGCTCGCCCTGATTTCTTGCCTTGACTCTCTCGAGGAGATCAAGGAGATACTGATTCTTTAACGCCATTGTTAAGAACCCTCCTACATAAAATTCCGTCAGTGGAAAACAACTGTATTTCTCACACGGTACTTTCATTATAGCACGAATTCCTTTAAATTGCAAGTACTTTTTTCAAATTTTTCAAAAATTATCAAAAAATGCGCTGATGCTTTCGGTCAGTTCGTAGCAATAGACAGAAAAGCCCCCGGAGAAGAGAAAACCGGGGGTTTTTGCTGTTTAATAATTTTTGATGGTATCGGCATTAAAGAAGCTGTCGGACTCGGTATAGTAGTCATTGGATTCGAGGGAATTGAAGTCCTCATCGTCAGCATCAGGAAGTCTTGCGCCGCAAACGCCGCAGAACTGGAATTTTTCGTTGACCTCCGCATCGCACTTGGGGCAGATCTTATAACCTCTGATATGATTCAGTTCAAAGCGCATTTTCTTGATACGGCGGCGGCGGGTGTCGATATCCTCGCAGAGGGCTTTGAGAACCTGCGGATCCTCATCGGGGTTTTTGTAATATTTCTTACCGATATCGGCAAAAACCTCAACGATACGTTCTTCCTCATAGAGGATTTTACGCTTCAGATTGTTGACCTCGGAAACATTTTTTGCTTTTTCGCTGACACCTCTGCCGGCGCCGCTTAAAGTATCCATGAATCCCATAGTACTCATCTCCTATCAATTCTTCATTTAGAAGCCCCCCGATAGCGCAGTACGGGCTTCCGTGGAACCCTGACGGTATCTTTATTCCGTGCAGGGTATTCCCCTACTATAAATTATACAACATTTTCAGAATTTGTCAAGTACTTTTTGGACAAAACCCGTTTGGGAGAGGAAAAAGTTTTCACCTCGTTTTGTATAGAATGGGGAAAGCCTGCCGGAGCGGAAGGCTTTCCCCATTTAGGAAACTCTTAAAGGGAATTAGAAAAGAGCTGACGGAGACGTTCATTGGATTCAAAATCATTCCACATATCCGATTCTTTCCAATTATCAATAGAATTGTAAAGTTCATTAAATGTCTTCACAATATATACCTCATCACTTGATTCGCCATAAATCGCCGCAGTTATTTCTTCAATTCCTGTAATGTCGCTGATAACCAAATCTTCTAATACTGGGGTAATTTGTTCCATTTCTTCCTTTAATCTTCTGAAAAATATTGCTACTGTACTTATAGAATTGGCATCCACATTGTTCCTTTTGGCATAGTATTTTATTACACAATAACGAGATTCGATAAAAAAATACTCTGTCCATTTATAAAGCAAGGCTTTTGCATTTATATCAGACATAATTTCGTTTGGCACGCTCTTTTCCTGCATTATAGGCATATCAAGCGTTTCTCTGTCTGAATACAAATCTTCATATATATCAAATGGGAAACCGTGATTACGAACAAAAGCGCCTGCAAAAGCATTAAATGCCGTGGTCATGGACATCCCCATTTCTCTGCAACAGGTATCAAACTGCTGTTTCAGCTCGCTGTCCATACGGATATTGATATTTGTCTGTGCCATAAGCTCACCTCCCTATTTATAGTATACACTATTTTATCGGCATTGTCAATAGTTTTATTTATAAAAGGGCAGCCCGGTGAAGGACTGCCCGTTGTTTTTATGCCTCTCTCAGCTCAAAATCGCCGTTCACGTAATCGCACACCAGCGCTGTTCCCGGTGCGGGGTCATTGCCGATAATATACTTTGCAAGCAGCGTTTCGAGTTTCTGCTGCAAGTAGCGCCGCAGGGGACGTGCGCCGAACGACACGTCATAGCTGTTATCCACGACAGCCTGTTTTGCGGCATCTGTGAGGGAAACGGTGAGCTGTTTGTCTTTCAGTCTGCGCTGCAGATCAGCCAGCAGCAGGTCAACGATGCGGAAGATCTCCTCACGCTGCAAGGGCTTATAGAATACGATCTCATCGAGACGGTTCAGGAACTCCGGACGGAACTGCTTGTGCAGCAGGGAATTGACCTGTTGTTTTGCCTCGTCCGAAATGCTGCCGTCCGCCTGCATTCCCTCCAGAATATAGGGGCTGCCGAGGTTGGAAGTCAGAATCAGGATTGTATTTTTGAAATCCACCGTCCGTCCCTGCGAATCGGTGATTCTGCCGTCATCGAGGACTTGCAGCAGCAGGTTGAACACATCGGGGTGTGCTTTCTCGACCTCATCGAGCAGCACGACGGAATACGGCTTACGCCGAACGGCTTCTGTGAGCTGTCCGCCCTCCTCATAGCCGACATATCCGGGAGGCGCTCCGATCAGGCGGCTCACGCTGAATTTCTCCATATATTCGCTCATATCAATGCGCACCATAGCGTCCTCATCATCAAAGAGCGACTGTGCGAGGGCTTTTGCAAGCTCCGTCTTTCCGACACCTGTCGGGCCGAGGAACAGGAACGAACCGATCGGTCTGTCGGGATCCTGAATCCCCGCACGGCTTCTCAGAATCGCTTCACTGACCTTAGTGACGGCTTCATCCTGTCCGATGACACGCTGGTGGAGAATTTCTTCCATACGCAGGAGTTTTTCACGTTCGCCCTCCATGAGTTTGGAAACGGGAATGCCCGTCCAGCGGCAAATGATCTTGGCAATCTCCTCCGCCGTGACCTCACTGCGCAGAATCGACTGTGATGCACCGCCGTTTCCGGCAGTCTGTTCCTCGGCTTCGATCTGCTTCTGAAGTTCGGGGATTCTGCCGTATTTCAGTTCCGCCGCCTTATTCAGGTCATATTCACGTTCGGCACGTTCCATGTCGGCGGTTGCCTGTTCCAGTGCTTCACGGAGTTTCTGCACTTTGGAAATGCCGGATTTTTCATTTTCCCAGCGGGATTTCATCTCTGCGAACTTGTCCCGCAGTTCGGCAAGTTCTTTCTGAATCTCGGAGAGATGTTCCTGAGAGATCTTATCCGTTTCTTTTTTGAGAGCTGTTTCCTCAATTTCTAGGCGTATCATCTGCCGTGAGATGTCGTCCAGTTCCTGCGGCATGGAGTCCATTTCGGTACGAATCATAGCGCAGGCTTCATCCACGAGGTCGATTGCCTTATCGGGGAGAAATCTGTCTGAGATATAGCGGTCGGAGAGTGTAGCGGCGGCAAGCAGAGCGCCGTCATGGATTTTCACGCCGTGGAATACTTCATAGCGTTCTTTCAGACCACGCAGAATGGAAACGGTATCCTCCACCGTAGGTTCGGGAACGAGAACGGGCTGAAATCTCCGTTCCAACGCCTGATCTTTCTCGATATACTGCCGATATTCATTGAGCGTGGTTGCGCCGATGCAGTGCAGTTCACCGCGGGCAAGCATAGGTTTGAGCAAATTACCCGCATCCATAGCGCCGTCGGTTTTTCCTGCGCCGACAATGGTATGCAGTTCATCAATAAAGAGGATAATCCCGCCCTCGCTCTTTTTGATCTCCTGCAAAACGGCTTTCAGGCGTTCCTCAAATTCGCCCCGATACTTTGCGCCGGCGATCAGCGCACCGAGATCAAGGGAGAAGATGCGACGTTCCTTGAGGGAGTCGGGCACATCGCCCCGCACGATACGCAGAGCAAGCCCCTCTGCGATGGCAGTTTTTCCGACACCGGGTTCACCGATGAGAACGGGATTATTCTTGGATTTACGGGACAGAATACGAATGACATTGCGAATCTCGCTGTCCCTGCCGATCACGGGATCGAGTTTATTTTTGCGGGCAAGTTCGGTCAGATCAGAGCCGTACTTAGTGAGGACATCGTAGGTATCTTCGGGATTTTCGGAAGTAACCCTCGTATTGCCCCGCACCTGCATGAGCGCCTGTAAGAAGGCATCTTTTGTGATATGATACTGGTCGAGGATTTTTTTCAGTCTTGTGTCGGGCTTCTCGATGAGACAGAGGGCGATATGTTCGACAGACACATACTCGTCCTTCATCTTAGCGGCAAGCTGTTCGGCGGCGGTCAGTGCAACGTCCACATCACGGGAGATATAGACTTTATCAGGCTCACGTCCCGAACCTGTCACAGCGGGCATACTGTCTATCGTAGACTGCAAGGTCTGCCGCAGGGCATTGGCATCAACGTCGAGCTTTTGCATCATCTGTCCGATCAGTCCGTTTTCCTGTGCAACGAGGGCAAAGAACAGATGCACCTGTTCGATCTGCTGACTTTGTGCAGCAATGGCAGTACTCTGCGCATTCTGAATCGCCTCCAGCGACTTCTGTGTAAATTTCTGTGCATTCATAATGTTGACCTCCTTTATAAAATGGGGCGGTATTTGCCCGTTGGGTTATCCTGACGAAGCGGCTAAATGCTTTTCTGTCGGTTTGCAGTTTCGATTCTGAACGCTGTTTCGAGGCGTTCCGCTGTTTCCTGCGGGCAGGCAATGCCTGCGAAATAGGCTTTCAGGAACTTGTCAAATGTCCGGACATACGCACCGATCAGTTCGCCGAGTGTTTCCTCATCCGCCTGTGGATTGCGGATCGAGCGTTCGAGCCTGCCGGGAGCGATCCGATAGACAGTTCCGGCGGCATCGGGAAGGTAGCGTTCCTCCCACATCATCCAGAGACGGAAGAACTGTTCCAGCACGGCGATCAGTGTCTGATTCTGTGTGCGGAGCTGCACCCGCAGCCTGCCGTCCTCGCCGTCTTTCGGCACACGGTACAGCTCCACATAATACTGTACCGTGGGCTTATACTTGTAATCGAGCTGACTTTGCAGGGAGAGCATATGTGCCGAAGTCTGTTCGAGAATGCGGAACGATCCCGCCAGCGCCTCCATACGGGAGAACACCGCCTGCATCCGCATTTCGGGCGTAACGCAGGACAGGCGTTCCGCCAATATCTGATTGATGAGATTGGAACGGCTTGTATGGAGCTGATACGCCATCTGATCGACCGCAGCGATCACATCATCTGCCAGAACCAGACTATAAATACTCTTATGCATTGTCTCACCTTCTTCATAATTCGGCATCGAAATTATTAATTTCGTTTACAAGTTTAGTATATCACATCTTTCCCCGTT
>JAILPP010000071.1 GCA_024699425.1 Oscillospiraceae bacterium
TCTACCGAAAGCAACGAAATCAGAACTGGTTTTACAATACATTTCTTACTCTTTTCAGTATCAAATTAATCAGAAATAAGCCATTTTATCGTTTTCTGATCCTGATTTGCTCTCCGCCTGAAAATAAAGACTTTTTGAGTAGGCACTACATAAACATACAAATTTATTATACCACATTTATTTTATTTCTGCAAGGGATAAGCGTGCAAACTGTAAAGCGTGCGGGGAACTTTGTAAAAAGTGCCTATAGAATCCGACTGCTGCCCATGAATTTTGAGAATAGTTTTCACGAAAAACAAAAAGCCCGGAACGGGCAGTGAAAGCCGGTTCCGGGCGAAGAAACCCGATGCGGTCAGAAGATCTGTCCGGGCAGTTTCAGCTTCTGTTTATGCGGAAAGTTCAGGTCGAACGCATCCACATCGGCATCGTCCACATAATATCCCTGCGGAGTCAGATAAACGCCCGTGACACCGTGAAGGTATCCTGCGATCAGTTCCTTGCAGAGGAAGAAAGACGAATCCGCATCTTCGGGCAGATCGTGATAACGAATGCCGAAGTTTGCGGCATAATCGAAGCCGCTTTTGCCGTAAAAGCCGATATTCCCCTCGAACAGCACTGCGCCGAAGCCGAGTGCCGCCGCCCTCTCCAGGGAATCATCGAGCAGGAACTTGCCAAGCCCCCTGCGCTGCAGTGCAGGTGAAACGCAGATGGGACCCATGGTCAGCACATCGACGCTGCTGCCGTCGTCGGTGAGAATCACCGTGCGCATGAACATATTCTGTCCAATCAGTTTGCCGTTGTATTCCATCACGAGATCCAGCTCTCTGACGAAAGCGGGGTCATTGCGCAGCGTATGCATGACAAAATGCTCACTGCATCCGGGACGGTAGACATTCCAGAATGCCTCACGGATGAGGAATTCGGTAGTTTTGTGATCCTCCGGCATTTCCGGGCGAATCAGATAGTCATGGATATTCATTGTTTAACCTCCTGAAAATTGTTGACTGCAATTGCCTGAAAAAGCGGGAGGTCTGGCGACTGTGAGCCAACCTCCCGGTCAGCCGACAATCTCCGGTTTACCAAAGTACTTCAAACAGCATACTCCTTATCAATTTTTCAATCTTTCACGATAATATCGGGAGAAAACGTTGTGACCCAGCGGCATCCGGGGTCGGGGCATTTCACGCTCATACCGTAAGTGACTTTGAGTTTTTTGCCGCACTTGCCGCATTTTACGGTGACCTGTTTCCCGTTGAAACCGGCACCACCGGCAGCATTTTCGAGCTGTGCATCGGGAAGCTGCTGTGCATTGAGATTTTCGTTCATAGTGATCCCTCCTTCGGGGTTACTTTTCCTCACGGATGATCTGTCCGCTTTGTACGATGAACTTTCTGCCGCATTTGGGGCAGGTTACGCGAATCATGCTGGGGGAATAGCGGGTAGAGAGGATGCCGTCGCAGTTATAAGCGGGGCAATAGCAATTGACACCGCCGTAAGTGCCGCCGGCAGCCGTTTCAAGCTGCTCCTGAGAGAGCTCCTCAGCGTTAGTGATATTCTTGTTTTCTTCCATAGTAATACTTCCTTTCTCCGCAAAAGCAGTAGGCGTTTTTTATCATGAAGCCGACAGACGTGCAGTCTGTTCCGGCGTTCACTCATTGATACGAACGAGCAGATAAAATGGCAGTACTTTTCAGAAATTTATGGGTTGCAATTTCTGCCCGATTGTGGTATAATAGGAATACATCTTAAAAATAAGCGAGGTAATAACAAATGATAAACCCAATGGCATTACTGAAAATGAAGCCCCTTTTCCGGCAGTTCAGGGAGCATCACCCGAAGTTTGTGGAATTTCTGGGGTATGCGCCGCAGCATCTGGGAGAAGAATGTCTCCTTGAAGTGAGCATCACGCAGCCGGACGGAGAGAAAGCCGTCACGAATATCCGCATATCGCAGGAAGATCTGGAGCTTGTCGGGCAGTTGAAAGACCTGTTGGGAGCGAATCAGTAACAGACAGGAGGACAGCTTATGGCAGACCGACTGACAAATGCGAGCAAATTTCTTTCGCTGATCCTGCGTCACAAGCCGGAGGCAGCAGGAATCACACTGGATGCCCACGGCTGGGCGGACACAGAAGCGCTCATCGAGGGCATGAACCGCAGCGGAGCGCAGCCCATTGACCGTGCCATGCTGGAAGAGATTGTCCGGACGGATGCCAAAGGGCGGTATTCCTTCAGTGAAGACGGCACGAAGATACGAGCCAATCAGGGGCATTCGATCCCGGTAGACGTAGAATTGCAGGAAACCGAGCCGCCGGAATATCTGTGGCACGGCACAGCCGACCGATTTGCGCCGATGATTCATGCGGAGGGCTTAAAACCGATGAGCCGCCTGTACGTTCACCTGTCCGCAGATACGGACACAGCGGGCAAGGTAGGCAGAAGGCACGGCAAGTTGTATCTGCTGCGTGTCAGATCGGGAGAAATGGCGAAGCAGGGCTACAAATTCTACCTGTCCGCAAACGGAGTGTGGCTGACAAAGCAAGTTCCGCCGCAGTTTCTGGAGACAGTCGGATAATTCAGCTTTTTGACTTGCGTTTCTGGAACTCGTAGACGAACCGTGCGGCAATCGTTTCGGGGCAGAGCTGCATACCGAGCCAGCCAATCTTGACAAACAGACCAGGCAGGATGATGCATTTTCCGTCCAGAGCGCAGTCCACGGCATACCGTGCGACATAGCGGGGATTTGCGGGCTTGACGGAGAACGTCACGCCTGCCCTGTTATTGAAATTGGTATCCACAGGGCCTGGGCAAAGCACAGCAACTTTGACATTAGAACCTTTCCGCCGCAGTTCCTCACGGATGGCGGTCGTCAGGCGCACGACATAATTTTTGGATGCATAGTAGCCGGAAAGCAGCGGACCGGACGTGAAGCCTGCGATCGAGCCGACATTGAGGATCGTCCCCGAATCCCGTTTCACCATGTTCCGCAGGAACAGTTTGGTCAGAATGTGGACAGCGCGGATATTGACATCAATGAGTTCGAGTTCCTGAGCCAGCGGAGTTTCGGTAAATTCGCCGAACACGCCGAATCCGGCATTATTGACGAGCAGATCAACCTGAATTCCGGCGCAGAACGCAAAGACCTGCTGCGGCGCACCGGGTTTGGAAAGATCAATGGAGAGCGTGCGGGTGCCGCTGCCGAACGCCTTAGCCATTTTGCAGAGCATTTCGCGGTTGCGTCCGGTGAGGATGAGCCGCCAGCCGAGGCTGTGCAGATAGACAGCAATTTCCCTGCCGATGCCGGAGGTAGCGCCGGTGATGAGAGCAGTTTTCATAAGTGATCCCGTCCTTTCCTGAAAGGTGTTGTTTCTATTATAGCATAAATGCATAAAGAAATGCAAGCGTTTTTTGCAAATTTGTGTAAAAGCTGAATTTTCACCCCGAAACTATGGACTTTATCGGACGTTTGTTGTATAATAGGAAAAGATTGTGCATTCTCTGAAAATAATTTTCGGAGGTGTGAATAATATACTCGGAGGTAAGAAGCCATGTCTGTTTTGAAGAAAGCTGCCGCATTTCTGACAGCAGCAGGAATTGTAGTATCCTGTGCTGCCTGCGGTTACAATACACGCACAGCGCTGACGGTTGACGGCGCAGAGATCCCCGCAGGTATTTACATTTATTACGCCAATGCCGCCTATAATGAAGCTGTCAGCAAGTTGCAGGAAGAGGATTCCGAGCTTGACACAAGTGACAAGAGTGCGCTCAAGGGCAAGACGGTTGAGGGCAAGGACATCTATACATGGATTCAGGACAAGGCGACACAGCAGTGTGCGGAGTATGCGGTCATTGAAAAGAAATTCAATGAATGCGGGCTTTCCTTTGATGAAGAGACAGACTCCCAGGTCAAGATGATGAAAGATTACTACTGGGAATACAGCAAGGACGGCATGATCAAGAACGGTGTCAGCGAAGAGTCCTATAGCAAGATATTGGAATCCTCTTACAAGACGGGCAAGGTATTTGAGTATTACTATGGAATCGGCGGCGAAAAGGGTACGACCGAGGAGCAGGTATACGATTACTACAAAGAAAACAATATCCGTGCGGAATTTCTGGAAATGCCTTTGAAGGACGGCGAGGGCAACCTGCTGAAATCGGATGGCAAGAAAGAGATCATGGCGCTTGCGGAAGATTATCAGAAGCGAGTGGAAGAGGCGCTGAAAGACGGCGGAGAAGACGCAGTCAATGCCGAGATGAAGAAAATCCGTGAAGATTATCAGGCATATCAGGACTCCCTGACCCCGACCGAGGACGAGACATCTGAGGACGGAACGACCGAAGCGGAGACTTCCGACGAGGAGACGACCGAAGCCGAAACTTCCGATGAAGAGACGACCGAAGCCGAAACTTCCGATGAAGAGACGACCAAAGCCGAAACTTCCGATGAAGAAACGACCGAAGCTGAAACTTCCGATGAAGAGACGACCGAAGTAGCAGACGATGCCGCAAGCCATGCAAAGGGCTATGCAGCGATCGTTGCGCACGCTGACGAAGAGACAACCGAAGAAACGACAGCCGAGGAAACAGCCGAAGAAACAGTGGAAGAGACTACCGAAGAAACCGCCGAGGAAACCGACAGCGAAACCGATGCTGAAACAGCAGACACTACTGCTGAGGACGAAGAGACGACAGGCGACACTGAGGAGAACGCAGAAACCGAAGATACAACTGTTTCCGAGGACGAAACTTCCGGGGAGACATCTGAGGAAGATGCTGACATTCTGCTTGGGACGGAAGAGAGTGCCGAAGAAGAAGAGGACATTCATTCCAACGAGCAGATCATTTCCATGATCCACCCTGAAGATTACGATGATCCGAAGGATATTTACTACACGCCGAGTGAGACAGCCTATAACAAGCTGGTAAGCATTCAGCCTGCGGATTACGGCAAGATGTTCATTGTAGAGGAAGACGAGAGTTATTATCTTGTGATCCGCTATGACATTGAAAACCGCATGAACGAAGACGATCTCTGGACAGACAGTACCAGAGAAAGCGCAGTCAGCGCCATGTTCTCCAAGACCTTTGAGAAGGAGCTTGAAGACTGGGCAGCCGCAGCGAATGTACAGCGCAACGAAGCCGCTTACAAGCGTTACGACCCGTTCAAGTTTGATTTCAGCTAAACAAAAGAGCGACCCCGCTGCACGAGAGAAAGCAGCGGGGTCAGATTTTTCTGCCGAATGAACAACGTCTGTCTTGTTGCACAAAAGCGATGCGGGTGCAGGGGAATCATTCCCCTGCGGGGGGGGTTTGGGGGGCGAGTAGCCCCCCAATATCGGGAATTGCAAAGGTTCAGGGCTGCGGCGGGGCTTTGGGTCTTTCTCTTTTCTCTGTTTTGGAGTAGAGGAAATTGTCCGTGTGTTTCAGAAGCTGCATAGAATCCTTGCGGACATAATGATCCGCCTTATTTTCGGCAGAGACAGAGATCAGTTTTGACCACTGCACCCCCACAATAATACCGGCAACGATGCAGCCGAGAACGATTCCGATGAAGATATACATGAGTCAGCCTCCTTAAAACCCAAGAAAGTAGCAGATTGCGGCAAAGACCGCCGAAAAGATCACAGCCAGCAGGAAGAACGAGCCGAAGGCAGCGCCCTTGTCTGCGGGGAGATTGCCGACGAACTTACCGGTCTGCCCGTTCATGGCAAAGGGATAGATTTTCCCGTTCCATGAAATATTGAGCAGCCAGACGGGATACATGGCATATTTTGCCTTTGCGTTTTTGAGATGGATGACGGTATGTTCTGTTTCGACAACGGTATAATCCCGCACGGTATCACGGAAGGCTTGTTCGACGCTGTGCCGAATGCGTTCATTGGCACGACCGATGCTCTGTTCTGCCCCGACATCGTACTTGTCCGCGAGGTAGCCCGCCATAAACGCCGTCTGAAAGGGCACAGCCTGTTTTACATTGAACGGCTCAAGGGATTCCATGAATGTATCGTCCATTTTGGAAGAGCCGTCCACGGGAACATTTTCAAATTCCATTTTACCGGAGCGCTGCACGCTGTAATAATCATGCTTGACGTAATCGAAATCGTTATCGCTCCAGGACTTACGTTTTTCCGCCTTATAGCGGATGCTGGCATCCGCCTTTGCATCGAAGAGCCACACGGGCACATAAACGCCCTTGATCTCGTCGATCCGGTGCTGATCCTTAAAGACTTTGGGGAGAAACTTCTTTCCCTCGAAGTGTTTGAGGAGAGCCGCTTTTGCGGCATTCTTATCGAGTTTGAAGGGAATAATCAGATCGGGTTTGAGATCCCCGCCGAACTGTCCCGTCATCACGACAGGGTTATCACAGTACGGGCATTTGGAAGCGCCGACTGTTTCCTCAGCGATGATCTCACCGCCGCAGGATTTACACTTATAGACTTTCATGCCGGAGATCTCGTCTTCCGACCACATATCCTGAGAAGTTTCCCACTCCATATCGGAGCTGTCGGGCATATTCTGCATTTCCTGCTGTGCCTGCATAATATCCTGCACGGAAAATTCCGAATCGCAGTAAGGGCATTTCATCTGCTGCACATTGGGGTCAAATTCGAGCATACCGGCGCAGCAGGGGCATTTATATTCCTGTAAATCCGCCAAATGTCACACCTCTTTCCATTAAGAAGGCGGGAGAGCGCACTCCCCCGCCCGAAATATCCGAAAATCAATAGTCGCAGTTCTCGTTGACAACGACTCTCTGAATGCCGGAGACGTTATTCAGACCCTGTAAAACGCCGCTGATGACCTCATTCTGGAAAGCGCTTTCGGGCTTGACATTACCGAGATCCAGTTCGATCTGAACCATATCGTCCTCATTCATGACCATAATATCGCCGGGGTAGGTATCATCGTTTTCATAGAACGGCTCAAAGAAAGCATCGAGCGCATTCTGGATCTCATCGCAGAGCGTCTGTGTTACGGGAATATCGAAATACACGCTGTAGTGGAAGCATTCGCCGTCGAAGCCTGCGAGGGTAGCGGGGTAATAGAGACCCAGCTCATCAAAATTCATATTCATAGGGGGATCACTCCTTACTGTACGTCATTCTGGTCAAACGGGTCGCCGCATTCGGGGCAGAATTTGGGGGGATTATGGGGATCAGCGGGAGTCCAGCCGCACTTATCGCACTTATACAGCGGCGCACCTGCGGGCTTGGGCGAGCCGCATTCCTGACAGAACTTGCCTTTATTGACGGCACCGCACTTGCAGGTCCAGCCTTCGGCGGGGGCGGGCTTAGGCTTGCCGCATTCGAGGCAGAATTTGCCGGTATTGGCAGTACCGCAGGTGCAGGTCCACGAATCCGTCTTAGGCGCAGCGGGAGCAGGTGCTGACTGCTGCTGCATCTGCTGTTGCTGCATCTGTTGCTGCTGACCCATAGCGAAGAGATTCTGTGCATTCATGCCGCCTGCATTCTGTGCCATATTCATGCCGTAGAATCCCATCGCAGCGCCGCCCTGATTGGAAGCCGCCGCCTGCATCGCATTTGCCTGTGCCTCGACGAGTGTAGCAGCCGCATTATTGGGATTGGCATTCCATGCCCTGTCCTCAAACTGCTGAATGCGTTTCATATCCTCAGGGGACATGGTAACGGAGTTAATAGAGACATTGGCAAGTTCAAGACCTCTTTTATTGAGCCAGTCCTCCTGAAGTTCCTGACGGAGTGCGGACTTGACCTCACGGTTATGGAGCGTGATCTGATCGTAGCGGATACCGAGATCGGAAACACGGGCAAAAGCGGGCTGAAGTGCATCAAGGAGTTCGGATTTCATCTGCGAAGCAAGCGGATCACCGAAGGTATACAAACCGGAAGAATTGCCTGCCACCGCTGCGAAGAATTTCATGGGGTCAGCGAGCTTGAAAGTATAAGTACCATTGCAGCGAACGCCCGCAGTAAAGCTCCTGCCGAGTTCGGGGTAAGACACACGGAACGGCACAGGGTTCTGAGTGCCGAATTTATTATCGAGGATTTCCTTGGTATTGAAGTAATAGACTC
Organism: Oscillospiraceae bacterium; assembly: GCA_024699425.1. Lineage (GTDB taxonomy): Bacteria > Bacillota > Clostridia > Oscillospirales > Ruminococcaceae > UBA3855. The sequence continues at coordinate 8,054 of JAILPP010000071.1, forward strand.
TCTGGTCACGGCCTGCCTGTCCGCCGTACTTGAACTGGTTGGCAAATTCCTTGAAGGAGTCTTTGAGCCCCTGACCGAAGCTGCCGGCGAAGATAGAAGGGCTTGCGGAGGTATCGAAGGTATAGCCGCCCGCCTCATTGCAGATCTCGACCACTCTGCCGTCATCGACGATGACCATGCACTGCCCCTCATTGACGATGATCTTGCTGCCATTGGAGATGATATTCTCTTCTCCCTTGGTATTGGAAGATTTTCTGCCGGTTTTCTGCTGTCCTTTTGCCATCAGCACATTGTTGCCGAGGGCATCGCAATAGAAGTATTCCAGCCATTGATTGGCAAGCGTATTGCTCAGCGCGCCCGCAAAAGCTTTGATAAGACCCATAACGTAAGACTCCCTTCACTTGCCCGAATGGGCAAAGAATACAAAATTTCCGGAAATACCGGAGTTGATTTTATTATACCATACGTTTACAGAAAAGTCAATCCTTTTCGTGTCTCCCGACCTTGCTTTTTTGGCGGTGATGTGCTATAATACATAGGGCAGCATCTGAAAAAACAACAGCCGCAAAGCGCATATTGCAGCGGCAGAGACAAGAAATAAGCGGAGGTAATCGCAATGTACTATCCAAAACTTCTCACCATACAGGACATTTCCTGTGTCGGGCAGTGTTCCCTGACGGCAGCGCTGCCGATTCTGTCGGCATCGGGAGCCGAGACCTGCATATTGCCGTCAGCCGTACTGTCCACGCACACGGGTGGCTTTACGGGATTTACGTTCCGTGATCTGACGGAAGATATGCCGTCAATTGCAGCGCACTGGAAAAAAGAGGGCATCAGTTTTGATGCAGTATACACGGGTTATCTGGGTTCGATCCGACAGATACAGATCGTGCAGGATATCTTTGCGGAACTGCGCAGACCGGGAGCAAAGACATTTGTAGATCCTGCGATGGCAGACAACGGCGTGCTGTACAGCATATTTGATATGCCCTATGTCAATGCGATGAAACCGCTGTGTTTCGGGGCAGATGTGATTCTGCCGAACCTGACGGAAGCGTGTCTCCTGACGGATATGCCGTACCGTGAGACATATGATAAAGACT
>JAILPP010000086.1 GCA_024699425.1 Oscillospiraceae bacterium
TAACCTGTCTCCAAATCGCATTTCCTCTATTACTGGAAGAAAATGGATTTTATCTATTGATGTTTAGAGGAATAGTATCAGCTTATTGATGTGTATAAAGGGACGATAATGTACCCCATGCCGTATTATATCCCCAAAAACACGCTGAATAGAACATTTTTAAAGTTTCTGAAATCATTTTTTCTGTATCTGGTTGTGAAATCCCGAAGTTGTTGCAATAGAGAAATAGGGAAGAATAAGCAGCCGTACCAGACCTGTATTTCAATAATTGAAATTATTTCCAGAAGTGGTTGTGAAACAGCGAAATGATTGCAATAGAGATATAGGGAAGAAGAAACCGTAATGCATCTCCCCTGATTATGCTCCGAAAGCGAGAGGATGCCGGATGTTCAATTCGTTTGTGTGGATGTGTTTCGTTGCCAAGTATCCGTAGTTCCGTTTGATTTGAGAGATCGAATATCAAACGGAGGTATAAAGTTGGATAAGTATTTTACTCGCGAACTGTTTGAAGCGCTGACAGACCTGGATGCAGGGACGATTCCGGTGCAGTTTTCGTTCAAGGATACGGGAATGCGTGATTTTGAGTCTCAGGGAGTCGAAGCATTCTATCAGGCACGCATCGAGGAAACAACCAAGCTGCTGGAATCGCAAGGCATCCGGTGCGAAGCTGCCGCGGATCCGCATGAAATGGTGATGTATGTGACCGCAGAACAATTCACAGAACTGACTTTGTATATTGCATCCTTGTTCGGTCTGGCTCGTGCATGATGGGGTTATTAAACGTTCGGGGTAAAATATTCAAAAATAGGAGCGTCTGTGTCAAAGCAGGCGCTCTTTCATATTCCGTCTTGTGATTTTCAGGATTCTGTGCTATAATCATGACATATAGATGCGCATGGATTCGACACAAAAATATTTTTCAGAAAAAGTGAGAAAAACGGAAACCTCATCCGTCAAATAGATAGAAGGCAAATTTGCTGACCGGAAAGGAGGGAATCCGATGGGTGACGATGCGGGTCGCTACCGCCGTTTCCTGGACGGGGATGACAATGGACTTGTCGAGATCATTGATGCTTACCACGAAAGCCTGACGCTGTTTCTGAACAGCTTTGTGCAGGATCCGAGCCTCGCAGAGGAACTCATGCAGGAAACCTTTGTCCGATTGGCGACAAAAAAGCCGCCGTTCCGAGGCAGATGCTCGTTCAAGACGTGGCTGTTTGCAATTGCACGCAACTGCGCCATCGACTATCTACGTAAGAACCGCCGGCTTGTATCACTGGACGAGCAGGAAACGCTCCCCGATGATACCGACATCGAGCGCGAGTATCTCCACAAGGAGCAGAAACGCATCCTGCATAGGGCGCTCCGGCAGATCAGACCGGATTATGCACAGGCACTGTACCTCATGTATTTCGAGGATTTTGATACAGAGGGCATCTCGAAAGTCATGCACAAGACCAAACGGCAGGTATCCAACATTCTATACAGGGCAAAGCAAGCCCTGCGGACAGAACTGGAAAGGGTGGGATTTCAGTATGAAGACGACTAAGGAAATCGCGGATACCGTATTCCGCCGCCGTGATGCCTACTTCGCGCAGCAGCGGGCAAGAAACCGCACCATCCGGCAAGCCGCCGTGATCGGCACTTCGGTTTGCGGATGCGGCATCCTTGCATTCAGCGGACTGCATTTCCGCAAGATGCGCGAACCGATTCCAAGCATCACACCGGCAGAAACCACGGCGACACAGCAGACAAGTATCACATTGATGACGACTTTGACACAGACGACACAGACCACGGCGCAGACCGTGCGACACGCAGAAACAACACAGGCAGCGACACAATCCACAACGGCGCTCACAGAAGGCTCCTCGGCATTGCAGACCACGGCTTTGACAACCGCATTGCCGGTGCAGACTGAACCGGAAACGACCATGCAGACTCAGGTTACAACGCAGCCGATCATGACAGCGGAAACAATCACCTATCAAACTGCGGCAGCGGGGATCGTGAAACCTACGCCCATTGTCACGGAAACACAGCCCGCAACGACCGAACCAAGCACAGAAATGACAGAACCAGTCACAGAAACGACCGCACCGTTCGAAACCAGACAGCTTGACGGATTCCGGGTGGAGCAGTATGCGGACTGTCAGAAGATCATCTGCACGGAGGAGTTTCCCGCGCCGGACGGTGAGCTTGCGTCCTATGTCGTGCTGAGTGACGAATTCACAGTGCTTTCCATGTCTGAACCAGAAGCGCCGGAACCGGAGCGTTCCTATGAGATCGAGTGCGCGGAGGCGGGCAAGGTGTTCACGGTCACACAGCGGGAATATGCAGAGTTTGCGCTGACGGTCGAGGAGGGCGAGCTGATCGACATTTCCCTGAACCGTGCGCATGGGTTCTTCCATTTGCAGGGCGAGATCTGCTCACTGTACTGGTTCCGGGACGGCGAGGGTTTCTTCGTCAGCGGCGATGCAAGCGATCTGAAGTATTTAATGGCAATTGCCCGCAGCTTTACGCCTGCGGGAGAATCAAAATGAAAGCGGGTGTTAGTATGAAAAAAATAATGCAAAAACTGACGGCGGCAATGCTTACGCTGGCTTGTGTGCCGGTGACGGGGATGACGGCTCAGGCTTTGGCGCATCCTGCGGCAACCTGGGATGCGTTTGAAAACTTACATCTGGTCACGGATGATGGCTATACACAGCTCTATGTCTCAGGGGGCGTCAACGGAAACGGTACTGTATACTATGTTACACCAAGAATGAATGAAATTTTCTTTTCACTGAGGGAAAACCTTGATCGGGATACAACCGCAGATATGGTTGCAGAGGTTCTGGATGTGTATTTTCCGGGATTTAAGGACGCAAAAAAGAATGAAAACTGTTATGAGCTGAAACAAGATGGATACATGGTTCAGCTGTTTCATGAAGGGAACGATGAAAGCAGACTTTATGGAGTGTGTGTGGGCTATAAGTATCTGGAAACAGACGGGAAAGCGGAGGAATTGGAATCAGGCTTGCTTCTTGAACTCGCCAAACGCGCGCTGATTTCTGAATTTTATGGATTCGGGGAAACGGCACAATACGGGACTGGCCCGCTGTCCAACGATATTTTGCAGGATTGTTTTCCATACTATCAAGTGGATGCGGACAAGGATGACCCGGATGCGCTGCACTCCGGGGAGCAGTACTGGAAGGAGATTCCGACTGATTGGGATGCAGTCAGAGCATATCTGGCTGAACACTATCCGGACTATACCGTGGAACAGTATGAGAAATACAATGCCTCATCTGGCAAGACATACACCCGTTACCGAATCAATGGCATCGAAAATCTGACACTCTACGAGAAGGTAGATCTTGCAGAGGAGCTGCGTGTGAAATTTCATGTGACAAATGGCTATTCTTACGGTCTTGACCCGGTTTCACCCAGCAGTGCCACCGGTCACAACGCCCTCGAACGCCCCGGCGACACCAACCTCGACTGCGAGGTAGACATCCTCGACGTGATTGCAGCCAACAAGCACATCCTCGGCATTGGTACGCTCGACAAGACCGGACTGAAAAACGCCGACATGGACGGGAACGGCATGGCGGATACTGCGGATTCGCTTGCCATTCTGAAAAAAGCACTGGAATAACAGAAACATCCACCAATGAGCAGCACAGCCGCACTGTAGGATCGTGTGGCTGTGCTGTTTGTACTCAGAAATTAAGACGGCAGATTGTAAAAGCAAGCGTCATCGGTTCTTCGCTGTGGATCCTGAATTCGGGATGCACAGGAGCGCCCCAGCTGTCATCGCCGCCGACGCCCATCTGCTTCGCTGCGATCCTTATCCATGTGTAAGACGGTTCAGGGAGCTCCTCACGGTGCATCGCATGGTCAAGCTCATAGGCGCTGTAGGGCAGCACATTCATTTCAAAGGGCTCCTCGCTTGCAGTAAAGCAAAGACCGGTACCGTTTTCGTCATACACTTTCACATACCTGACGCCTGTTCTGTTGCCGCACTCCTGCGGATTCAGATACCGAGTAAAATTGTCCGCTGCCGTTGCCGTATAGACACCGAGTCGGACGCCATTGCTGCGGTCAATATAATTCTCCTCCGGACCCATGCCATAGTATGTGAACCTGTCATACTCCTTTTTCATTTTGAAATCCATTGCAAACACGGGCATATCCGCAAGCCCCTTGACGCCGGGATAGTCTGCCCTGACACCGAGCCTACCGTCAAAACAGACAGTATAGGTCACTTGGTATGCAAAGGACGGAACAGTCGGGGCAAGAAACCGGAATGTCACGTCAAGCCTGTTCACATGTTCCTCGGTATCGCATCCCAGAAGCCTTGCACATCGTCCCGCGGTCTGCCACTGTGCAGTCTCAAAGGGATAACCGGCGCCTGTATCATTGTCGGTATGCGCTCTGAAAAAACTGATCTTAGGCGCTCTGGTGATGTATTCGACACCATCATAAAGCAGGGAGCTGACACCGCCCTCACGCTTGTCAAACAGCATCGAGAAGCCTTCACTGTGTACGCCGATACAGAAATCACCGTAGACGATCTCTGCTTTTGGAGTGTATGTTTCTACTAGGATTTCGGGCGTTTTCATGACCTCCTGCGCAAAGGAGATCTCATGACCGCTTTCCGCCCAGAGCGTATCCTCCGCAAGGACGGCGGAGGCTGTCAGAACATACTCTCCGCCGCTTTCGGGGACGGAAAGACCAATTTTTATTGTTCCGGTTTCACCGGCAGGAA
>JAILPP010000088.1 GCA_024699425.1 Oscillospiraceae bacterium
CCCCTTGCGGGGTGCAGGGGCGGAGCCCCTGCTGGGGTGTGGGGCAACGCCCCACAATACCAACCCGCAACCTTGGAGTTTTTATTCAGCAAGCGCCTCATGCAGTTCAGAGAGCATGACAGAGGCAATGTCGCTGGTGCTGACTTCGCCGCTGACACGGTTTTCAATCACGATGCAGAAGGCAATGGGGAACGTCTGATCGTCCACAAAGCCTGTCAGAAGCGAATTTTCCGTCTTTTCCTTGCCAATCTGCGCCGTGCCGCTTTTAACGGCGATGTCATAACCGGGGAGTACATCCGCATAGCGGCTGCGCCCGTTGGAAAGCATGATCTCCCGCATATGTGCGGCATTGTCGGGTGTAAACATCCTGCGCCCGTAGGAAACGGACGACTGTCCGCGGATTTTGCCGCTGACGGTCACGGTATGGTCGATCAGGTGGGGCATGGTGCTGCTGCCCGTCTGATTGGCAATGGCGCTTTGCCATACCATCATTTGCAGCGGGCTGACGAGGGTCTGTCCCTGTCCCATGCAGCCCCATTGCGTTTCAAAATCGTTCTTGTTTTTCAGATTGGTAGAGGCGGTGTAGGCGCTGATGCCGTTGATGTTCAGGTAATTCAGCGTATCCTTGGGGTCGATGCGGTAGCCCATTGCCTGATACGTCTCCTCAATGTCCGACAAACGCCAGCCGGGGTCTTCCACAAGCTGTGCAAACCACGGATTGCAGCTATTGGCAAATGCGTCCATGATGTCCTGTTCGCCGTGTCCTGTATCTTTGTGGCAGCGGATGACTTCGCCGCCCAGATTTTCGTAGCTGCCTTCACAGGTATAGGTCTTGTTCATGAGCGTTTCATATCCCATGTGTTCAAGGGCAGCGATCGTTGTGGAGATCTTCTGTGTCGAGCCGGGGACGGTCGGGTGAAAGACCTTGCAGAGCAAAGCGCCGTCGGGCAGACTTTCGATATTTTCGTAATGGTCGAGAATGTTGACGCTCGGCTTGGAAAGGCAGACGTAAATATCCCCTGTCAGGTAATTATATGCCACGGCGCAGCCGTTCTTGCCGCCGAATGCCTTATAGGTACGCTGGTTTACTTTATGGTCGATCGTGGTGCAGATTGCAGCCTGTCCGTCAGGCTGTTCACCGAGCATGAAGCTGAAATTGGCAAGCAGTTCCTTGTTTTTGGAAACGAGGGTATTGGTCATCTGACGGGAGTCGTCCCCGATGAAGTTGCCCACGTCCAGAAAATAGTCTGCACCGTATTCGTCCGCCGTGGCGTTCTGATCGAACAGCACCTCTCCCCTGCGGTCGTAGACTTTGCCGAGCGACATATTGCCCGCATGAGAAATGTAGAATGCAGACTGCGTTTGCAGCCGATAGATCAGCACGCCGAATCCCAGAAGAAACAGGAGCAGCAGAATGGTGATGAGATGCTGTCCTCTGCGGATACTTTTCATGCGCTTGCCCTCCTTTGCGGTTTCGGATTTTTCTGCGCAGGCTTGCGCTTTTTGATTTCGTGATGGAACAGCGGCGATTGCCCCGCTTTGAGCATTCCCACAAGGAAGCCGCAGGTCACCATGGAGCTGCCGCCTTCCGAAATAAAGGGAAGCGTTACACCCGTGAACGGGATCAGATCACACGAACCGAAGATATTCAATGCCATCTGTGCTGTGAATGCGGCAACGACACCCGCTGCCATCATTGCATGGTAGTAGCTCTTTGGCGGGTTCATCAGTACTGTTGTGAGCATGATGAGAATGATAACGACCGTCAGTCCCGCATACAGAAGCCCCCATTCCTCACAGATCGTGGAGAATACAATGTCCGATTCGTGGGCAAAGACATGATGCAGATTGCCCTGTCCGGGTCCCATGCCGAGCCACCCGCCTCTTGCGATGCCGATGAGCGCCTGACACTGCTGATAGCCCTTGCCGTAGGGGTCAGCCCAGATGTCGGCGTGAAGTCTGTCCTGTACATAGGAGGGGGCAAGCAGCCATGCGATCATGGCAAGCAGCACGCCGCCGACACACATCGAAGCAATAGCGGTCTTGTTGATCCTGGCACGGGGATAGCAGAGGCGGCAGACCAGCGCACAGCCGAAAATTGCCGCAAAAGTCGGCAGGCTGCCGAGGTCACGGCACCACCACTGCAATCCGAAGATCACAACGGTCATGGCACACAGATACAAGGTATCCTTGGAAACATAGAAGAACAGAATTTTGATTTTCTTGTGGAGTTCCACAATGGAGGCGGCGCAGATCAGAATAAAGCAGGGCTTGATAAATTCCGAAGGCTGAATGGAAAAACTGCTGAACGTGATCCACATACTGCGCCCGCCCGTCAGGGTGAGGATTGCCAGAATGAGAATACCGATGATAATATAGATGTATTTCTTCTGCATTCGTATCCACTCGTGATTACGGGTCAGCAGGAAGCCGAGTTCACAGGCGACCATTGCAGCCGCACAGGTGATAAGATGCTTGATTGACAGATGCACCCCGCCGAAACAGGACTGAAAGATCAGGCTCATGTTAAGTATGGCAAGCAGCATCAGGTCAAGGGTATAGGTCATCTGCCGATAGATCGCCGCCGCAATGATGCCCGCCAGATCGAAGCCCAGAACGGCAAGTGCGAGATAGACCAGATCAAGGGGCTGTTCGTACTTGCCCCGTACCAGCACGATGCCGAGCATGGAAAGGTGCGTCAGCAGCAGCAGAGAGATGGCAGCGCTGTAGCGCAGACCGTTCTTAAACATGCGGATTGCCCCCTTTCCTGCGGCGGACGGGTTCACCGACGGTCTGACGTGCCAGATACATCTGCACGTTGCCGAGCCGTATGCAGTCGCCCGGATGCAGTTTTGCCTGCTTGACTTTGCGGTCATTGACAAAGGTACCGGATTTGGAATCGAGGTCGGTGATGCTCCACACGCCTGCACTGACTGTCATAACAGCGTGGTAGCGGGAAACGGAGGCATCGGAAAGACGGATGTCGGCGGAAATGTGCCGTCCGAGCAGGATCTCATCGGCTTCCAGAGGATAGTGGTTGTCCCAGAAACGCAGCTCCAGTCCGTTGGAGACTTTCTGCCAGCGCTTGCGGCAGAGTTTCGCCTCCCGATTGGCACTGAGAATGATGGACAGTGCAAACACGTCCAGAATGACGACTGCCGCCGCACACAGGATCAGGTCGGGAATGGCAAGGCGCTGCAAATACTGAAACAGCTCATTGATATCAAACATGGCGTACTCCTTTCTTTTTCTGTACTCTTTCTATTATACTCTATTTTGGAACGGACTGCAAGTCCCGCAGGGGAAAACAAATTTTCCCCGTTGGACTACTCTTCTATTATAATACACGACGGACAAAACCGCAACTATTTTTCAGTATCTTTACCAAATTTTCATGTTTACGTTCATGGAAATTAATAAATTTTCAAAAATCACTTGATTTTTTTTAGATATTGTGATATAATAGAAATATCAAAAGGCGGGTTGGTAACAACCCCGTAAAGGAGGAAACAATTTTGAACGTAACAGTTAATGGAAAGAAAATGCAGATCAACCAATCCTTTACCGAATACGCCCAGCAGCGTCTGGATGCGAGACTCGACAAGTTCTTCGGTGATGAAGCAGAGGCAAAGCTGATGCTGACCGAGCGCAAAGGCAAGATCGAGCTGGAGCTGACTGTCCGCTACAATCAAATGCTGTACCGTGCAGAGCAGACCGCTGTGGACAAGAATGACGCACTCGATGCGGCGATCGACAAGATCATCCGCCAGATCCGCAAGAACAAGACCCGTCTGGAAAAGCGCCTGAAGGACAGCGCATTCAAGCAGGAGTTCCAGGATACCGTGGAGGAGGCAGATATTTCCGTCATCCGTACCAAGAAGTTCAAGATGCGCCCGATGAGTCCCGAAGAGGCAATTCTTCAGATGGATATGCTCGGACACGATTTCTTCATGTTCCGCAACGCCGCTTCCGGCGAGATCAATGTCGTTTACAGACGTGAGGACGAGGGCTACGCAGTTCTCGAACCCGACGAAGCATAATTTTCAGACGGAACGCTGATACCCCTGTTACATCAGCCGTGCAGTGCGGTCGCACGCCGCTGCTGCTGATCCGATCAATTCGTAAACCACTTCTATTTTCCTCTTCTTACAATTCCCCCGCTTTGTGCGGGGGAAGAATTTTTTAAAAAAATTTTAAAAACCACTTGACAAACTGCAAAATATATGATATAATTGATTTTGTTGAGCAGATGCGCTCGTAGCTCAGCTGGATAGAGTGACTGGCTACGA
>JAILPP010000120.1 GCA_024699425.1 Oscillospiraceae bacterium
GTTTGCAGCGGCATACCACCGTCTGGAAGAACGTTTCGGCAGTGTCTGCTTCAAGTTCGTGCGGGATGAGGGCGGACAGAGCTACCACCGCATCGACAACAGCCAGCGTGGATATCAGGCACTTTTTCACCCCCACGCCACCCGCATTACATTTGACGAGGCATTTGCGGCACTTTCTGAACGGGAGACATTCGCCCCGCTGCTGGTCATGCCCTATCTGTCGGGCGATGAGATCAGCGCTGACTGTCTGCAAACAGAGGACGGTCTGATTATCCTCCCCCGCATCAAGGGTGCAACCCGTGTGGAACGGATGTGCTTTTCCGAGGAAATTCTGCGGATCACCCATGAAGTCTGCGATGCTGTCAAGCTGCAATGCCCCTGCAATATCCAGTTCAAGTATCTGGGTGATGTACCCTATTTTCTGGAAGTCAATACCCGAATGTCCGGCGGAGTACAGATGGCTTGTGCAGCCTCAGGGGTCAATATCCCGGATATTGCCGTAAACAAACTGCTCGGCATCCGAAAGCCGTGGACAATTCAAAAAGAGGAGCGTTTTGTGACCTATGTTGAAACACCGGTTATTCTCTGACAGAACGCTGTTTCTGACAGATCTTGACAGCACTCTGATCTGGTCGCACCGTCATGAACAGCCATCGGACTGCGTATGGGTGGAAGAACTGAACGGCAGACAGCAGAGCTTTATGACAGCGGCAAGCTACCGCTATTTTTTGCGGCAGAAGCAGTATGCCGTGGTTCCTGTCACTACACGGGATCAGGCACAGTATGCAAGGCTACAGGAGACGTTTGAAAAATTCGGCTGGAATACGGCTCTGATCTGCAACGGTGCTGTTCTGTTGCACGACGGCATGGAGGATAAGGAATGGTGGGCAGAATCGGAACGTATCTCCGCCCACGAAGTCCCGCATCTGCTGAAACTGCGGGATGCTGCTGTCAATCTGGTCGGTGCGGAAGCCGTGATCTATGTGGAACCATTCTTCCTGTACGTCCGCAGCACGGAAGTCCCCAACGTCTATGAACGTCTGAAAGCACAGGCAGACCCGCAGTATCTTGCGGTGTATCCTGTCGCAGGAAAAGTCTGCTGCGTTCCGCAGTCTCTGAGCAAGGGCGCTGCGGCAAAGCGCTTTCTTGCCTATATAGGGCAGAACGGCTACATTGCAGCAGGGGACAGTGCGTTTGATATTTCGCTGCTTGCAGAGGCAAAGATCGCACTCTATCCCGAAAATCTCAGAGAACAGATCACAGAATCGGCAACAAGACATTTCTGCCGCGGACATTTTACCGATGAGATCTGTGATTATCTGGAAAGCCTACAGAATCGAGGAACAAGGATTGATTGACACAATTGAATTAAAATACAGCGTTGGTGCATTGCTTTACTCTCCCGCACTCAATGCAAAACTGGCAGACTCCATCCTTCAGGGAAAGTTCGGGGACAAGTATTCCGTTGCACTTTGTCTGGAAGATACGATCGCAGGGGATATGGTACAGACCGCAGAAGCGCAGACTGCCGAAACGGTCAGGCGGCTTTATGAAGCATCGCAGACAAGGGATATCACCTTGCCGAAGTTCTTCATCCGTGTGCGTGAACCGGAACAGATGCCCCGCATCTATGAAAAGATCAAGCCCTATGCAAAGATACTGACCGGCTTCATTTTTCCGAAGTATTCCGTTTCCAATGCGCAGGCATACCATGAACAGCTTCTTCGCCTCAATGCACATGCTTCGCAAAAGCTCTGGATGATGCCGATTATAGAGAGCAGCGACATCGTGGAACCGCTGACAAGAAATGAACTGCTCGGACAGATACGGGAACAGGTCGATTCCATGCGGGAATTTGTCCTGAATGTCCGTGTCGGCGGAAATGATTTCTGCAACCAGTTCGGTGTCCGCAGACATTATGATGAAACGATCTATGATATTCTTCCCATTGCACAGCTCTTAGGGGATATTCTGACATTTTTCTCACGGGATTATGTGGTTTCAGGTCCTGTCTGGGAATTTTTTGCAAGCGCAAATGATGAGTGGCGGCGCGGTCTGCGCAATGAATTGAAAATGGATAAGCTCAACGGGTTTATCGGCAAAACGGTCATTCATCCCAAGCAGATCCCGATCGTGAACGAAATGCTCAAGGTTAGCTGCAAGGACTATGAAGATGCCTGTGCCATTCTGAACTGGGACAGCAGCGGCTTGCAGGTAGGAAAAAGTTTTGGAGGAGAAAGGATGAACGAAGTGCGGACACATTACAACTGGGCAAGAAAAATTGTCCTGCTGTCCGAGCTTTACGGTGTGATATAATATGATCAGAACATTTACGATAGATGACCTCCTGAAGGTCGCAAAACGGGAGAATAATACAAAACGCAGCTTTTTATATGTCGATCCCTTTCAGGGGAAGCACGTTCCCGTGTCTCCCTCGCAGTCGATGGCATTGTTTGCGGAACTTGCCGCAAAAGTACAGACACAGTACGAAGAGGAAAAACTCCTTGTCATCGGCTTTGCAGAGACGGCAACTGCCATTGGCAGTGCGGCTGCTTTCTTCAATCCGAATGCTGTTGCCTTCATGACAACGACCCGTGAGGAAGTTCCCGATGCGGAATATCTCTATTTCACGGAATCGCACAGCCATGCCGCAGAACAGAAACTTGCGGTCAATGGTCTGGAAAAATGGCTTGTGAAGGCAGACAGAGTGGTTTTCGCAGAAGATGAAGTCACAACGGGCAACACCATTGCAAAGCTCATTCGTGTTCTGCGGGAGAAGTACCCGCAGCTTCCGCTGCAATTCGGCATTGCTTCCATTCTCAACAGTATGCCTGACGAGCGCCTTCAGGAGTTTGAAGCAAAGGGGATTCCCTGCACTTATATCGCCCGTATCCCGTTCGCATACCGTACAGATGAAGTGGATCTGTACCGGTATGAACCGCTTGTATCGGAACCGTATCAGCCGTGCGCCGTTCACATAGACGAAACCGTGATCGGCGGTGCATGGAATGCCAGAAAAATCGAAAGCACAGCCAATATCCGCAAGGCTTGTAACTGCTTTGTGAAACGTGCGCTGGAGTTTACAGATGACAGCATTCCGTCAAATCTGCTTGTTCTCGGAACAGAAGAGTGTATGTTCCCCGGAATGCTCCTCGGCGCAGCACTGGAACATCACGGACATACCGTGCATTTCCACGCCACGACCCGCAGTCCGATTGAAGTGAGCCGCCACGAGGACTACCCGCTGCACGAACGTTTCCCGCTGTGCAGTCTGTACGATGCGCAGCGGAGAACATTTATCTATGACCTGAATGCCTATGATGAAGTCATCATCGTGACAGATGCCCCCCACCCCGAACAGGGGCTTGCCGGTCTTGCGGGTGCTTTGGAGTACTGCGGGAATACACATATCCGCCTCATCCGCTGGAGTGAAGAAGTATGATGCGCAGCAGCTACCGCAGCGAGGACGTGACTTTGCTGCTTAAAGATATTACGGGACTGGTTGAACCGCTGCCCGCTTCCGAACGGGAACGGAGAATCCAAAGCGGCACACATTACTGCGAAATGCTCCCTCTGGAATATACCCCCACGGAAGCCTACATGGAAGCCTATCGGCAGGCATTGAAAAATTACGCAAAGGCTGTCGCAGAGGCAACAGGCGTTCTGGCACAGAAACTGTATCAGCGGAAGGGAAAATCACTTGTGATCGTATCCCTTGCAAGGGCAGGCATTCCGATCGGCATTCTGCTGAAACGTTATCTGCGTGAAAAATACGGCGCTGATGTGCCGCATTATGCCATTTCCATCATCCGCGGCAGGGGCATCGACCGCAATGCCGTAAACTACATTCTGGAACGCCACGACCCGTCATCCGTTCAGTTTATTGACGGCTGGATCGGCAAAGGGGCGATTCTGGGACAGCTTCGGGATGCTCTGCGGGAGTATCCGCAGCTCGATGCTTCCCTTGGTGTGATCTCCGACCCCGCAGAACTGACCGATCTCTGCGGTACACATCAGGACATTCTGATCCCGTCCTCCTGTCTCAATTCGACCGTTTCGGGACTGATCTCCCGCACGTTTCTGCGAAGTGACCTGATCGGTGAGAACGATTTTCACGGTGCTGCCTATTACAGCGAACTTGCACCGCATGATCTGTCGGAAGAATTTTTACAGGCAGTCGGAAAGTTCTTCTGCTTTGAGGACATTCCCGATACTCCCGAAAAACTGCTTTCCGGCAGCAGTGAGATCATCCGCAGCATTCAGGAGGCTTATCATATCGGCGACATCAATTTCATCAAGCCCGGCATTGGCGAGGCGACCAGAGTTCTGCTCCGGCGCATTCCGTGGAAAGTCATTGTCAATGAAATGTTCAGCGGGGCAGATGAACTGCGCCACATCACACAGCTTGCCGCCGAAAAAGGTGTTCCCTGTGAGATCAGCCGTGTTCCCCTCGGCAATTACAAAGTCTGCGGGCTGATCCGTCAGCTATCCGATATCTGACAGATAGAAATGTTGCAATATCAACAAAATATTTATCTTATCTTTGTGCAGTATGACTCCATAAATTTCCTCCTGCCCGTTCGTACCATATGACAGAAGGGTGGAAAACCCAAATGATAAAAGGAGGAATCTTTTATGAAACATAGAACTATTCTTGCAGCCGTATTTGCACTCGTGATGCTGACATCCACTGCCTGCGGCAGCAAAAACGAATCCGCTGTCATGACAAATGCTGACATTCCCGCTGCACCTGCCGTTCAGGAAGAAGCCGCTGACGACGCAATCAGCGAAAAGAAAATGGCATCCCCCGCAGAAGCTGCCGGTGCTGCCGCAGATGACGGCGGTGACTATGAAGCTCCTGCGATCTATGCAGACCGTGAAGCAATGGCAGATGCTGCCGGCGTTGATGTACTGAACTCGGCAGCACTAAAATCATTCAGCGCAATGGACGCTGCTGACGGCAGCCTGACTGCTGCCGAACCCGTTCCCGACAAAGGCGCTGCCGATGTGATCGACGAGGATGACTACAGCGTGGATGGCGCAGTCACTCCCGAACCCCGTCAACTGACTGCCGGAGAATGGCGTGACCACGACAACTGGGGCTTCTTCTCGAATCTGGTCAATGCGGGAACGATCGAATTTCCGAGCTTCGGAATTGACCCGTGTCACCGTGTTTCCGTGGAACTGAAAGACGGCGCAGGCGCTCCGCTTGCCAATGCCGATGTGGTTCTGCTGGACAAGGACGGCGGGGAAATCTGGAAGTCCGTGACCGACAAGAACGGAATCGCCTACCTCTTTGAAACTGCAAAACAGCACGGTGTCTCCGTGAAAGCTGTTTCCGGCGGCGCAGAGGTGACTGCGGACGTTCCTGCATCTGCTGACGGGACACAAGGCGATACCAATACCTGCACAGACCGTTCGGTTTCCATGACACTTGACACCGCAGCCGTGGTACTGGACAAGACGCAGGTCATGTTCATCGTGGACACGACAGGTTCCATGGGAGACGAAATGCTGTATCTGCAAAGCGATTTTGCTTCCATTGCCGAAGAAGTCGGAGATGCCGGAACGATGTACAGTGCCTTGTTCTACAAGGACGTGGGCGACACCTATGTGACACGCAGTGAGGGATTTACTTCTGATGTGAATGCTCTCAAAAAACAGCTCAACAAGGAAGTCGCCGATGGCGGCGGTGATGAACCGGAAGCCGTTGCCGAGGCATTTACGGAAGCCTTCGTCAACGAGAACTGGGATGACGGGGCAGTCAAAATCGCATTCCTGATCTATGATGCACCGCCTCACGATGAAAAGAGCGAGGAACTTCTGACGGCGATCGAATCCGCATCGGAAAAGGGAATCCGTCTCGTTCCTGTCGTATCCTCCAACGGTTCACGGGAAACGGAACTCTTCGGACGTGCCTGCGCGATCTGCACCAACGGCAGCTATGTATTCCTCACGGACGATTCCGGCATCGGCGGTTCTCATCTCGAACCGATCATCGGGGATTACGAGGTCGAAAAACTGCATGACATCATTGTCCGCATCATTCAGGATTACAAGCAGGCTTGATGAAAATATTACCAGAAGGAATATGAACGCTCCGTAACCGCACAGAAATCGGAGAAATCCTGTAAACACCTGTCCGAAATCGGACAGGTGTTTTTCAGT
>JAILPP010000128.1 GCA_024699425.1 Oscillospiraceae bacterium
ATCCCACGTATCACACAGCTTACCAACAAAAGCAACCAGTTCAACGTCACTACCAGACGCTATACGCAGTCCGAAATGGAAACCATTGCCGATGACAGCCGTTATCTTCGCCGCTACGGAAAGCTGACGGATAAATTCGGGGATAACGGGATTGTTTCTGTCGTGATCGGACGGAAGGACGGCACTTCCCTGCATATCGAACTCTGGCTGATGAGCTGCCGTGTCCTGAAACGGGATATGGAATTTGCCATGCTCGATGAGATCGTAAAGGCGGCACAGGCGGAGGGAATCACAGAGATCTACGGCTATTATTACCCGACAAAGAAAAATCATATGGTCAGAGAGCTGTTCGGTACGTTCGGCTTCGCAAAACAGAGCGAGGACGCTGACGGCAACAGCATCTGGAAACTCGATACTTCCGGCTATACGCCGAAGAATACAGTCATTCAGATCAAGGAGGAAGCAAGCGTATGACAAAGGAACAGGCAATGCAGAGACTGACGGGGGTTTTCCGTGACGTGTTCGATGATGAGGAGATCGTGCTGACGGACAATACTTCCGCAAAGGACATCGAGGACTGGGACAGCCTTGAACACATCAATCTGATCGCTGCCGTCGAAAAGGAATTCAGAATGCGGTTTACCGTCAAGGAAGTCTCCGGTATGAAAAATGTCGGGGAAATGGCGGACATCGTGTGCGAACGTGCCAAACGGTAAGCAGACAGGGAGAGGGGCTTGTGCTTCTCTCCTTTCCTCTCCCCTGCCCCGTTTAGTTTCCGTCAATATCCAATAGGAAAAGTTCCTTGTGATTCGTGAACGGGCGTGTTATAATTAAACTATCTGTGAGTTTTTATCAACGAAAGGAGCTGCATTATTTCCATGGAAAAAAGAAACTCATTCTCCAGCTCGATCGGTTTCGTGCTGGCAGCGGCGGGAAGTGCCGTCGGACTGGGAAATATCTGGCGTTTCCCCTATCTTGCGGCAAAGGACGGCGGCGGTCTGTTCCTTGTCATCTACATCATTCTGGCACTGACCTTCGGCTTTACCATGATCGTCTCGGAAATCTCGATCGGCCGTAAAACCAAACAGAGCGCACTGACCGCCTACGGGATGCTGCACAAACCTGCACAGCTGATCGGCGTGTTTGCCTGTATTGTCCCGTTTATGATCCTCCCCTACTACTGCATCATCGGCGGCTGGGTAATGAAATACTGTACGGTATTTCTGACCGGACAAGCTGCCGCCGCCGCAGAGGAAGGCTACTTCACGGGATTTATCACGGCGCAGTGGTCCCCGATTATTTTTGACGTGATCTTCCTCGCTGCAACGGCGTTTGTCATCTACCTCGGCGTGAATAAGGGCATTGAATCGCTCTCCAAAGTGCTGATGCCCGTTCTGCTGGTCATGGTGGTGGGCATTGCTGTTTTCTCGCTCACCATCCGTAACGACGACGGTGGGCGCACAGGTCTGGACGGACTGAAAGTCTACCTGATCCCCGATGTTTCCTCGCTGAGTTTCGGGAGCGTGTTCATCACGGTCATGGATGCCATGGGACAACTCTTCTATTCGATCAGCGTGGCAATGGGCATTATGGTCACCTATGGTTCGTATTTCCGTGACGACAGCAACCTGATGACATCTGTCAACCAGATCGAGCTTTTTGATACCGTGGTAGCACTTCTGGCGGGTGTTATGATTATTCCCGCAGTATTCGTATTCCTCGGCAATGAAGGTCTGGAAGCCGCAGGCCCCGGACTGATGTTCATTGCTCTGCCAAAGGTATTTACTTCCATGGGGGCGGTCGGCACAGTCATAGGAGCGATTTTCTTTGTTATGGTGCTGCTGGCTGCCCTGACAAGCTGTATATCCATTATGGAAACCGTCGTGGCAAGCCTGATGGACGCTTTCGGCTGGAGCCGGCGCAAGGCAACACTCATCGAGAGTGCTGCTGCACTGGTAATCAGCGTTGTGATCTGCCTCGGCTATAATGTGCTTTATTTTGAATTTGATCTCCCGAACGGCACAACTGCGCAGCTTCTGGATATTTTTGATTATATCAGCAACAATATTCTGATGCCTGTCGTTGCCATTGGTACCTGCATTCTGGTCGGATGGGTCATCAAGCCGCAGGCGATCATTGACGAAGCTACCAAGAACGGCGAGAAATTCGGCAGAAAAGGTCTGTACATCGTCATGATAAAATACATCGCCCCCGTGATGCTCATTTTCCTGCTGCTGGGTGCATTCGGTGTATTCAATAAGGTGATGGCATGAGCCGTACTTCCGCTTTCGTCAGGGGAATGGTACAGGGTATCCCGATCGGACTGGGATACCTGTCCGTTTCCTTTGGATTCGGCATTCTGGCAGTCAGGGCGGGACTTTCGGTAACAGAAGCCTCCATGATTTCCCTGACCAATCTGACCTCGGCAGGACAGGCAGCAGGCGTGGACGTGATCGCTGCACACGGTTCTCTGCTCGAAATGGCTCTGGTACAACTGACCATCAATATCCGATATGCGCTGATGGCGCTTTCCCTTTCGCAGAAGCTCGACAACAGCTTCACACTCCCCCACCGCCTGCTTGCGGCATACGGCATCACCGATGAGATCTTTGCCGTCTGCATCGCAGAGGACGGAAAGATCAGACCTTCTTTCATGTACGGCATCACGCTGATCGCTATGATCGGCTGGGTACTCGGTACATTTCTGGGGGCTGCTGCGGGTCAGCTCCTTCCTGCTTCGGTCACGGCGGCGCTCGGAATTGTCCTGTACGGAATGTTCATCGCTATCATCGTGCCGCCCTCCCGCAAATCCGGAAGTATTCTGTGTGTCGTGCTGACAGCCGCCGTCCTGAGCTGTGTCTGCAAGTATCTCCTGCCGATGCTCTCTTCGGGATTTGCTGTGATTCTCTGTGCGGTTGCCGCTTCCGTCATGGGCGCTGTCCTGTTCCCGCGAGAGGAGGACGACACATGAGCATTGCAATCTATATTGCCGTTATGGCAGGGGTGACGTATTGCATACGGGTCACGCCGTTCGCCTTCTTCCGCAAAAAGATCACCTCGAAATTCCTGCGCAGTCTCCTGTATTATATCCCCTATGCGGTGCTGAGTGCCATGACGTTCCCTGCCATTTTCTACAGCACGGGAAATGTCCTGACTTCTTTGATCGGAACTGCCGCCGCACTGCTGCTGGCATTTCTCGAACTGCCGCTGATCGTGGTCGCACTTGCCGCATCGCTGGCAACGTGGCTTGCGGGACTGCTGATTCACTGAAAAGGAGTATCCTTCATGCATCCGATCCTATCCGCCGAATCCCTGACAGCGGGATACCGCCCGTCAGAACCTGTCATTTCCGATCTGCATTTTTCGGTCAGCTCCGGTGAGATCGTGACTCTCATCGGGGCGAACGGTGCCGGAAAATCCACTTTGCTCAAAACGATCGCAAAGCAGTTGAATCCCCTCGGCGGGACGGTTCTGCTCGGCGGAAAACCCGAATCGGAACTGCGTGAGGCGGACATCGCAAAACAGCTTTCCCTGTTCCTCACAGGGCAGATCCGCACGGAACTGATGACCTGCCGTGACGTTGCGGCAACGGGGCGTTACCCCTATACGGGGCGGCTCGGTATCCTCTCCCCTGCCGATTGGGAGAAAGTCGATGATGCACTGCGTATGACACATACCGATTCGCTCGCAGAACGCTTTTTTACGGAACTGAGCGATGGACAGCGGCAGCGTGTCCTGCTGGCACGGGCGATCTGTCAGGAACCAAAACTGCTGGTACTCGACGAACCGACTTCCTATCTGGACATCCGCCACAAACTGGAGCTGCTCGCACTCGTGCGGGAGCTTGCCAAATCACGGAATACAGCGGTTCTGATGAGCCTGCATGAGCTTGATCTTGCGGAACGTGTCTCTGACCGTCTGATCTGCGTGAAGGACGGCGCTGCCGACCGCATCGGTACGCCTGAGGAGATCTTCCGCGGCGATTACATCAGACAGCTGTACGGCATCGAATGCGGAAGTTACGACCCGCTGTACGGCGCAGAAATGGAAGCGCCCAAGGGTGCGCCGCAAGTGTTCGTCATCGGCGGCGGCGGCACGGGCATTCCTGTTTACCGTTCGCTGTGCCGTAAGGGAATCCCCTTTGCGGCGGGCGTTCTGCATGAAAATGATCTTGACTATCCCTGTGCAAAGGCACTTGCCGTGCAGGTCATTACGGAACAGCCGTTTGAACCTGTCAGTGAAGAAGCAATTCGGAAGGCACGTTCCGTCATTGCACAGTGCCGTGAAGTCATCTGCACCGTGAAGCAATTCGGCACGATGAATGCAGGCAACCGGAAATTATTATGCTATAAATGAGCATGAACTGTCAAAACACACAAAAACGATGCGGGTGCAGGGCGGTGACCGCCCTACTCTGTATAAGCGAACAGCCGCGCTCGTTCCTCGCTGGCTGTCTGCTTATGCCGAGAGGGTTTGGGGGGCGAGTAGCCCCGCAATATCATGAAACAGGAGAGGCATTATCTGCCTCTCCTGTTTTTTATTTGACGGGAAGTGTCAGCATATTCAGTGCTGCTTTCAGAATGTTCAGGGAGTCCGAAGCATCTACTGCCTTGTCTCGGTTCACATCGGCATTGGCAAACGCCTCATCGTTGAGTTTCGCTGCACCGACAACGTACTTGTTGGCGACTACCACATCAAGGATATTCACATCGCCGTCAAGATTGACATCACCGTACTTGACAGACGAGTTTGCAACGTGTGTGTCGGGCTGCGGTGCATCGGGGTCGATGTAATCGGGCTGCGGTGCATCTTTCGGTGCAACGCCCCAGACCTGCTTGCCGTCCACATACATCGTCACAACATCGGTGAACTGCGGCGCTTTGCCAAGCTCCAGACCGAGATCTTCTGCCTTCGGGATCTGTCCTGTGCTGTAGTCGTTGGAAGAATCCCAGATCTTCACATATGCCGAATTGACCAGCGCAAACTGGAACTGTTCCGTTCCGTAGAAGCGGCACTTCGGCCAGTGCAGCTCCACATAGCAGTCACCCTTGTCGTTGTACTGCTCGACTTTGTAGGTGACTTCGTACTCGCCGTTGGTGTTGGAGGACAGGGAGTCGTACTGCGCATTGAACAGCAGGTCATCAAACGTATAGCCTGCATCCAGCATCTCGGAAATGTTGAAGTAGAAACGGACATCCACGCCGTCCAGATAGCGGGGCGGGAGCGATGTGTGATTGTCGATCTCCAGAAGAACCTGCGTGGAGTCGTCATCTTCTCTGCCGACAGCCGCTTTCAGTGTGAATTCGGTAATGGGTACGCCGCCGTTCAGTTCCTGCTCGGTCGGCGGGAAGTTTTCAACAGGCTTGTCGCCGCGTTCCTTGCCGATGTAATAATACAGACCCGCACACGCACCGACAAAGCCCGCATTGTAGTCAACGGCGACTTCGTTGTAAACATAATCCTTGGTAATATCACGGTGCCAGTCGGACTTGTCGGGACCGCCTACCAGTGCGCCCCAGAGAATGTGTGTCTGATCTTCGGGGTCATCCATGTTCTGCGTGGTAGAACCGTGAGAAGCACGGTGGTGCGGATGGCAGGCACCGTCCTCCAGATCATAGCCGACAATATAGGCACGGTTCATCGGGTTGTTACCACAGATGTAGCTCATCTGATCGGCGCACCAGTTGACAAATACGTCATCGCCCGTCTCCTTGGCATAGACCAGAGCGCAGAGCTGTGCAGCGGTGTCATAACGGCAGGAACCGTATTCATTCAGCATACCGAATCCTGCGGGTGTCTTGGCAAGATATGCGCCCTGTGCTTCGGGCAGATCCTTGATCTCCTTGGCAGTGATGCTGGTATTCCAAAGTTCATCGTCCAGTCCGAAATACTTGTGCATGGTCACAGCCGGGGGCATACCGCCTGTTTTTTCATTTGCGGCAAGCTCCTGCTCGTTCATGCCCGACCAGAATTCCAGATTCCAGCGGAAGATGTACCAGTCACGGCGGATATTCGTGACAGGTGCCAGCTTTGCAAACACGCCGCCCCATACGGTATCCCAGCAGTGAACCCAGATATTCTGCCAGCATCTGCCCGTGTCGGTGATGATGCGGCGGATCCAGCCCGTGTACGGATGACCGCCGTTGTCAAACGTAACGCTTTCATCCACGGAAATGATGTCGTCAATGTAGTCCATGTCTTCGGTGCAGTAGTACAGCCATACCGCTGCCCATGCCAGCTCGTCATAGTCATAGCTGGACGTGTAGAAACCGCCGTCAAAGCCCAGAGAAGTGACCTCCATTGTGGTATTCTCGTTGAGCTTGTTGACTTCATCGGGATTTTCGGGATCGTAACCGTCCTCCGCCTCGGTCGTCTCCTCGGTGGGGGCGGGCTTGTCGCTGCCCGTGTTGACTACCTTGCGCTCGGTGTGCGATTCTGCCGCAAATTTATAGAGCGCCTTTGCCGCTTTCAGGCAGTCTTTCGCATAATCCGGCTCGGTGTCTTTGAAGTTGAGGTAGTTGACGGCAAGCGATGCCGCCGCACCTGCACACATATCCGAAGCAGGCGTTTCCTTGGTCGCAAAGTAGGCGGGACGCTCAAAGTCCAGCAGCCATGTACCCTGCAAGTCGGGGCATACCCAGTAGTTATGGTCGTTGTTGCCTTCGCCGACCTGATAGCAGAACGCCAGAACTTCATCATTTTCATCGTAGAACAGGCATTTCAGGTAGAAGTCATTGAACCAGTGGAGAATGTCCTCGATATGCTCCTGCTGTCCCGAATCCTTGTAGGCATCACGGAACTCGTAGTAGCCCCAGCCCAGCGTTGATGCCGCATAAGTACCCGGCAGACCGAATTTTACATGGTCGCCCGCATCGTGCATACCGCCTGAAAGATCCACATAGCCGTCACCGTCGGGGTCAAGAATTTTCTTGTTCTCGTCGATGAACTTCTGTGAGAGGTTCGTTCCCCGCTGTTTCTCGGTCATGGGGATCAGCGGAACCTGTGCATCCTCCATGTGGCAGTCGTTGCGCCACTCCAGTCTGCCGCTGCGCTCGCCGCATTTGTTGGCATCGTAGAAATACATGGAGAGCTGAAGTGCCTTTGCAAAATTGACATCTTTCTCCTCCAGCGTGGACGGGTCGGGAAATTTCTTCTCGGAATCAGAGACGGTTCCCGGATCCTCGCCCGCATCTGCAAACGTCGGAAGCGCACTTGTCCCGGTCAGCAGGACTGCCGCACTTGCCAGCACTGCCAACACCCGATTGCCAAAGTGTTTCTTCATTCCAATCCTTCTTTCTTTTAAAATAGGTATATACACCCCGTTGCCTGTATGCGTCCCCAACACAGATACACATACACCCGACAGAAAAACAAAACCGTATAATCTGCCGGGAAATCGACAAACTGTATATGATTCTATTTTAACTGATTTTCCGATAAATGTCAATAGATTTTTTCACATTTTACGGAGAACTTCCGACGTGGTAAAAAATGGAATGATCTTTCGGCAGAAATGCAGCGAAATGGTCAGTGTACATGATAGGCAGACTATCTGTATTCAATTTGTAATATCGAAAACGTTTCAACCCTGTGTATAACATTACGGAGTATACAAATTGTATTATTTTGAAAAAATTTTAAAAAACGGTTGATTTTATTGTGGATATATGATATAATAAAAGAGACAAAAGGGATCAGGGTTGATCCCCTCCTCAGCGTGGTATATTAATGGAAATGGAGGATTGCTATGCTACTGTATCTTTATAAGGATTCTAAGGAGAATGTAGTACACGCTTCTGAAACCAAAAAGTCAACCGGTTGCCGTCTGAATCTCGCAAAGCCGGATATTATCTCCCGACTCAGCGCCGCCGGTACCGTCAACGACCTGATGGAAGTCGTGGATAAGGTATCGTGCAAGAAATGTAATGATGTCTTTGTCAAGAAACTCATGAAGCTCGAAAGCAAGCAGATGAAGCAGATGGCAAAGGAAGAAGCCAAACAGAAAAAAGACGATTCCAATCTCGTATCTCTTGCCGAAGTACAGGAACAGAAACGCCGTGAAGAAGAAAAACGGAGAAATATGCCCAAGGGCGCTCCGCCTCCTCCCCCGCCTGTTCTAAATCCGACTCCCCCCGCGCCCCAGCAGGCAGCCTCCTTGCAGAAACCGCCTGCCGAACCTGTTCTTCCGAAGTTCGAGGAATATCAGGCTCCCCAGAAACCCGCGGACAAGCCGACCCCTGCTGCCGACGGCTTTGCACTCGATGAGGCAATCGCACAGTTTGCTTTGCCGGGATCCGGTGTCAATGCGCCTGAGCCGGAAAAAAGCAATATTGCACCTGCTCCGCAGCCGTCCCTGCTCAGCGACCCCAATGACATTATGACGCAGTTTGCCGTTCCGACCAAGCGTCCCGTTGCACCACAGACTCCGCCCCCCGTTCCGGTTGCTCCCGCACCCGGCGTGACATCTGGTCAGCCCGTAAATGTCGATGAGCTGATGGCGGAATTCGGGCAGTCCCCTGTGCAGAAGTCCGAGTCACTCGATGATATTATCGCACAGTTCAACATTGGAAAGAAGCCCGAACCTGCTCCCGCCCCCAAGCCCGTTGTTCAGGGTATGGACGATCTGATGGCACAGTTTGCGATCAACGTTCCCGACAGCACGCCGCAGCCCGCTGCACCTGCTCCGAAACCCGTCAACAATGACATTATGGCGCAGTTTGCACTCGACGGCGTAACCAATCCGTTCGCCGCACCTGCTCCCGCTCCCGAACCCAGACACAGACCCGAAGTACCTACAGGAAATGCACTCAATGATATTATGGCACAGTTTGCACTTGACAGTCCTGTCAAGCCCGAACCTGCTCCCGAACCCAAACCCACACCTGCTCCCGCAGATGACATTATGTCGCAGTTTGCACTTGACGGCTCGGCGAATAACCTGCTGTCCAAGCCTGCTCCCGAACCCGAACCCGCACCTGCTCCCGCAGATGACATTATGTCACAGTTTGCGCTTGACGGCTCAGCAAATAACCTGCTGTCCAAGCCTGCTCCCGAACCCAAACCCGCACCTGCTCCCGCAGATGACATTATGGCGCAGTTTGCGCTTGACGGCTCGGCGAATAACCTGCTGTCCAAGCCTGCTCCGAAGCCTGCACCGGCTCCCGTTTCCGAGGAAATGCCCTCGGCGGAAGCTCTGGACGAGATGATGTCCCGATTCGGTTCGTCGATTCCGTCTGCCGCAGAAGCTCCCTCTGCACCGATTTCCTCTGTACAGAATGCATTCGATGTGGCAGATGCGCCCACCGGTGACGATATGGACGCGCTGATGGCAAAATTCCATTCCTCTGTTCCCAGTGAACCGTTTGTCGCTGCACCGTCACACAGCTCTGCTGCAATGACAGATGCGCCGCTGTCTGATGAGATGGACGACCTGATGGCGAAATTTCAGACCCCCGCAGCGGCAGATGCCCCCAAGGCTCCCAATGCCGCTGAACTCGAAGCCGAACTGCTCGCCCCTGCTCCCACTCCCGAAGAGAGAGGCTCTGCACTGGATGCCATGCTCGCAGAGTTCAACGCCGTTCCCGATTCCGCACCGGCTGCACCCGCACAGGAAATTCCTGTCGTGGAAGCTGAACCGATTTATGAGGAAGTCGCTGAAATGGATCCCCTCTCCCCTGCTGCACCCTCTTCCGATGAATTCAATGTTGACGAAGAGTTCAGTGATGACTTTGATGCCATTGCAGATTCTATGTTCGGTTCTCCCAAGAAAGCGCCTGTGATCGAGGTTGAACCCGTGATGGAATCTGTAGCCGTTGTCGAGCCTGCACCCGCACCTGCGCCGACTCCCGCACCCGCACCGACTCCTGCACCCGCACCGACTCCTGCACAGCCTGTTCCTCCGGTTCAGCCGATGCCCGCAATGCAGCCTTACGGTCAGCCGATGCCGCAGTTCATGGGCTATGACCCCACCGGAAAGCCCGTTTACAGCTACCCGCAGCCCGGCGCAATCATGCCGCAGTTCATGGGTTACGATCAGGCAGGTCACCCGATCTATGCACAGCCTGCTATGCCGCAGGGATACCCGCAGGTTCAGCAGCCCGCACAGCCTGTCGTACAGCAGCAGCCTGTTCAGCCTATGATGCAGCAGCCTGTAATGCAGCAGCCTGTTCAGCCCGCAGTTCCGCAGGCTGCACAGCCGCAGAGAGAAATCCACACCGAACAGGGCGTTCGTGTCTCCAAGATCAGCGTCAAGCACGAGGCGGAGGAAATGCCCCAGATGGTGCGTCAGGCAATCTCCAATTCTGCCATCAAACGTGCCGCTATGGAACAGCAGGAACAGCAGGAAGCCGCAGAACGCAGAATGCGTGAACCCGATGTTCATGTTTCCAATATCGTTCACGATGCGGCGGAGATGCCCGAAATGATCCGCAATGCGATGGAAAAAGCTGCCTCTGCACCGCAGGAGAATATCTTCGATCAGCAGGAACGTCCCTCCAATGATACAATCATGGACAGCGTTGAGGATGTGCTTTCCTCGATCGGTGAGGATACCTCCAAGTATAAGAAGAAGCCCTCCCCTGCTGAAGCAGCCGTTGCCAATATTCAGTATGAAGAATATAAGCCCAAGAGCCGCAAGACTACCCGCAAAAAAACGCCTGCCGGCACGCAACCTTCCCGTCCGCTGACCAAGGAAGAACTTCGTGACCAGAAACGCCGTGAGAAGATCGACGCACAGTTCAAGAAAGATCTTGCAAAGAGAGGCTTCTAAGCATTTGCAGCTCTGAAACGATAAGGGGATGCCGCCGTTTCGGCGGTGTCCTCTTTTTAATGAAAGGATTGTTACTATGAACGAAACCGAAAAAAATGCCATTCTTGCCGCCGTCCGTGAGGCGCTTACCGGTGATGTCTCCGCCGATATGGTCTACTTGCAGGATCAGGTCGAGAAGTACAACGAGGACGATGCCACAAAAGACGTTGCCGATGAGATCGTAAAAATCGCTTACGGACTGCTTACCCCCGAACAGAACGAGTATGTTCAGAAAACACTTTACCTCGGCGGCAAAACCCTCGACAGAGTGTACGCAGAGGGCGAAGATGCCCTGCGCGCCGGTCAGACTGCCAAGGCAATTGACATTCTCAAACCGCTGTATGAGCATATCCTCGCCAACTTCGACGAAACCGATGCGCTGCGCTTCTTCAGCTTCCGCAACCTCCTCGAAAGCAATCTCTATCACCTGCTCTATCACCCCACCAAAAAGCTGATGAAAACACCCTATGACTTCACACTCTTCATCGGCGCTTATGCCTATGCTCTGGTGGAAGTCCGCCGCCTTGATGAAGCAATTCCCGTTCTGAAAGAGGCTATACGCTTCAATCCCGTCAATCCCGATGTCCGCTTTGAACTGGCGGAGATCTACAAGCTCACCCACGACACCGATCACCTCCTCGAAACCATTTGCGACACTCTGCCGATCGCTTCGTCTGCCTATGCCATTGCCCGCTGCTATGCCAACCTCGGCTACTGGGCTGTCGATCTCAAGGACTACAAAAGCGGCATTGCTTTCTATTACGAAAGCCTGCTCTTCGCAGATGATCCCCGTGTTCCCGCTGAGATCCAGCATATCTCCATGATGATGCGTGAACCCATCGTTCCCCCCAACAGGGATATGATTAACGCCGCATTTGCCAAGTATAACATCTTCCACGGCCCCGGCAGAGAACTGATTCACACCGCAAACGAACTTGCAAAACAGGCGCAGGAAGGTCAGCGATGGGAAGAGGCTGTCTACTATCTCACCGTCATCAATTCCCTCACCAACGATGCAGAGGCGAAATCCGCACTCGAAAAATGCATCAAAGAAGCCAATCAACTGCACCCGCAGGAATAACAGAAAGGATTTTCACTATGGTAACATCAAATATCAAAGCAAAGACAAACTGCCGCCGTATTACAGATCAGCTCGGCTGCTTCTCAGTTCTGGAGTATGAACGTGACATCTCCGTGACCCACAACACCGCCGAAACAGAATACTACGCCTCCAAAATGAACGTGCGCAAGCGTCAGGTCATCGCCGATCTCAACGGCACAGGCATTATCGTGCAGGCAGGCGCAATGCAGTGGATCGCAGGCAACATCGACGTGCAGACCAATGTCAAGGGCGCAGGCGACCTCGCCAAGAAGATCTTCGGCGGCGCTGTCACGGGCGAAAGCGCCATCAAGCCCCTTTATCACGGTACGGGTACGATCGTTCTCGAACCGACTTACAAGCATATCCTCTTTGAGGACGTGGCTTCATGGGGCAGCGGCATGGTCATCGAGGATTCCCTCTTCTATGCGTGTGATGATACTGTAATCACCAAAGTCGTGGCTCGTTCCAATCTCTCCTCTGCGACACTCGGCGGTGAAGGGCTGTTCAATAACTGTCTCTCCGGTAAGGGCATCGCCGTCCTCGAAAGCCCTGTTCCCCGTGAGGAACTGGTCGAAATCGAACTGTCAGAGCCGAACGATGTTGTCAAGATCGACGGCAACTTCGCCATTGCGTGGAGCAGTTCCCTTACCTTTACCGTGGAACGCACAACCAAAACACTTATCGGGTCGGCGGCTTCCGGTGAGGGCTTTGTCAATGTCTACCGTGGTCAGGGCAAGATCCTGATGGCACCTGTCGGAAAATAATCATCAGAGAGGGAGGCGGTTGTCTCCCTCTCAAACCATTTGACTAATTCATAAAATGTTTACAAATTTTTACTCAAATTTGAGTCCCGTCAATCGTCATACCTTATGAAGGGAGGGTGATCAAGGCTACATGGATATACGGGAACATTATGACAAAATCTTCAAATACTGCTCAAGCCGCATCTCTTCCAGAGAAACCGCAGAGGATATTACACAGGAAACCTTCCTGCGCTTTCTCGAACATCCTGAATATCAGGGAAAACACGCCTTGCAGTATTTGTATACGATCGCCCGCAACCTTTGCGTAGATACTTACCGGAAACAACCGGAGGAGGAACTGCCGGAGGAAATCCCGGACACGCATTCCGGTGAATCCGAATGGATCGACCGGATCGCACTGCGGACGGTGCTTGACCGCCTGCCGCCTGAGGACAGGGAAATCATCGTTCTGCGCTATGTTTCGGAACTGAGCGTCGCGGATATCGCGCGAATCCACGGCGTGAGCTGGTTTGTGATGAACCGGCGCATCAAGTCTGTTCTGGCAGAACTGCGTAACGCTTTCGGAAAGGAGGGAGAACATTGA
The DNA here is from genome assembly GCA_024699425.1 of Oscillospiraceae bacterium. GTDB lineage: Bacteria > Bacillota > Clostridia > Oscillospirales > Ruminococcaceae > UBA3855. The sequence continues at coordinate 13,257 of JAILPP010000128.1, forward strand.
AAAACAGATTTGACAGGGCACTTTCGGAGCTGGGCACGACCTTCCCTTCCCCCGACCCGAAACGCCGTGAGGATTTTTTGAACTCCCTTCCGCAGACACAGCGTAAGCAGTCCGCTGTCCCTCTGATACACATGAACCGCAGACCGATCTGGTATGCACTTCCTGCCGCCGTAGCAGCCGCTGTCATGCTCACTGTCGGCATACACGCATACAGGAACAATCCCCCGCACAGCATTCCTTCCGTGCCGGTGGAGACTTCCGAAACGGAAACGACCATTTCGACCGAATCGGAAACTGTCACCGAATCCACAACGGAAAATCTGACCGTTGCCATTACGGAAAACGTCACGACCACGGTACAGACTGCGCTGTCTGTTCCTGCGGAGACTTCACTCCCTTCCCTGTCTCCCACGAATATGACAACAGCGAACACGACCGTCAGAACGTCGGAATCCCATGCAGCGGCAACAGATGTATTACAGACTGAGCCGTCACGTCCTGCCGCAACAACAGCAAGAACGTCTGCCGCACAGACGAGTACCCGTACTTCACAGAAAACCGCAGGCGGTGCGGGAAGTCCGAAAACTCCAACTGTAACCGAATCACCGACCAAGGCAACGACCAAATCCACCACGAAACCCACTATTCACACCACTGCAACCACTAAATCCACCACAAAACCCACTACTCACACCACCGCAGCCACCAAATCTACCACAAAAGCCACTACTCACACCACCGCAACCACCAAATCTACCACAAAAGCCACTACTCACACCACCTCAGCCACGCATACAACCGCAGCCACGCGCACAACTGCGTATTACGCAAATACTACAGCGTATTACGCAGAGACTACTGTGTACTATACGGAAGCAACAATGTATTACACTGAGACTACAGCGTATTACGCAACGAATACACAATATACAACCGACATACTGGAAACGGTATCCCCCTCGACCACTGTACTGACCAGACCCGAATCGCCCGCCACTAAGCCCGCCGACCCGATAGAACAAGCAACTTCCCCCATGGAAACAAAACCGACTCAGGAAGAACCGGTTCAGGAAGACTACCCGCCGTATGATGAGACAGCTTCCCCTACTCTCAGTCCGACAGAAAACACAACAGTGGAAGGAGAAACGTCTGCCTCAGATAGTTCGCCGTATATCCCCACATGGCTCACTCCGTATTATACCAAGGAGAATCATGCACCCGTCTGGGAGGATTTCAGCGGTCAATATCCGCAGTCGGACAGCACCCCTTCCGAAGTCCTCATCGGCAAAGTCACAATGGTGTATTACACGGTAATCGACGGTATGCCCTATACGGCAATACAGGTTGAACCCCAAGACATCCTGAAAGGCAGCAGCAAGGGCGGTATGCTCACGGTTCTTGAACCCGGCGGTTATCTGCCTGTTAAGATTGCCTGCCAACTCAGCACAAACGCTGACCTCCGCTTCCGCAGTCTGTCCGAAACGGAACGCAGCCGCATTTCCACCGTCTTTGAACGTGCAGACAGTATCCCGGAACCTGAAGTATCACAGCTTTACCTGTTCCGCTTGCAGTCCGTTTCCCAGGACGGCTGTTACCGCTATGCGTACAGTACGGAACGTTCCCGCCTGCTCAATATGTTCGACGGCTGGTACACCTACACAGGTATCCCCGTTTCCAACGATGAACTACTGCAATAAAAGAACACCCCTGAGAATTACTCTCAGGGGTGCTTTTTCATGTTTACGGCTTGTCTGTCGTCGGTCCGCCCTCAGGCGGGAACGTCACGTTGCGGAATGCGATCTTCTTGAAAAGCGGCACGAACATGAAGCCGAGCAGAAATCCCACAAAAATCCCAAGCCCTTCGCCTTTGAGCAGCATGGGCAGATAGGGGATCTGTGCGCCGTGGGAATGCGCTGTGAACCATGCCAGTGTAATCATGATGAACGCCATGATCGGAGAATAGAGCAGGTCGGCAATGAGCGCTTCCACGATCCGCTGATCCATACTTCCCGGTTTGAGATGGAATTTCTTCGCCGCTGCCATGTTGAGTTTCGGCATCGGGATCAGAAATCCGATCAGCAGACTGATGACAAGGCTCACCAGAAAACTCCGCACAAATCCCGGCACGGTAAACTGCCCCGCCGACATCATGCCCGTGAAGGAAAGACACAGACTCATACTCACACTCATGAGCAGACTCATGATGATTCCTGCTTTTTTCATAAAATTCCCTCCCGAATTGTGTATTTCTCTATTCATTATAGCACATTCGGGACAAAAAGTCAAGTAGTCTCTTCGGTTTTTATGCCTTCGGTTGTCATCTGAATGCTGCTGCCGTCACTTACGGCGATGATATTGCCTGTCTGATAGGTGATGTATGTTTCCGCACCCACGGCTTGCAGGGCTGTGACGGTCGTCTGCGAGATGTTCTCCTCATCTGTGGAAATGACGGCATATTCCGGTTTGGTCACATCCAGAAACGCAGACAGATTGGCAATTTCCCGCCCGTGATAAGGCACTTTCATCAGGTCACAGTCTCCTATATCCATCATCTCCGCAAGGCGTTCCTGCATGGCATCGCCCGTGAAGAGCAGCGTTTCTCCGTGATGTGTCACCTTGACGGCAAGGGTGCAGTTATTGTCGTATCCGTCGCTGTAATCATTGGATTTGTGTGGGTAGAGCGTGAACACCGCATCGTCAAGCGTAAAGCTCGTCGGTGAGGCGGGGAGTTCGAGTGTCATCTCCTTGGCATTGAGTGCCTCGGTAAGCTGGGAATAGCGTTTGCTTTCCTCTTCCTGTCTTGCGCCGACAACGTGACCGATATTGAAATTCTCGATCACCTTGGGTGCGCCGCCGATGTGATCCTGATCGTAATGCGACAAGATGAGATAATCCACGGTTTCCACACCGTATTCCTGCAAGCGTGCCACGACTTTCTTGCCGTCCGACTTCTCTCCGCAGTCGATCACAACGGTATGTTCTGCGGTCTGAATAATGGCGGCATCCGCCTTGCCGACTTTCAGAAATGTCACAGTCAGGGGCGTTACAGGGGTATCGGCAGCGAGTGTGACTTCCTCCGTTGTAGAAGTAACGGCAGTACCTGCCCCGCTGCATCCTGTCAGGGTGAGTGCCAGTGCTGTCAGCACGGCTGTGAACATCTTTTTCATGCACATCGTCCTTTCTGTACACGGAAAGCCCCGCCATTTGACGAGGCTGCCTGTGCTTTTTCTTTGAGAGGGGGAATGATAAATACTTCAATGAGCTTGTTTACAGTATAACGCCCTCACCTTAAATCAATCTTAAAAATCGGATGTGCTGAAATTTTCTGCCGAGCTGATGCCGCCCCTTGCGGGACGGTAATGCGGTGGCTCCGCCCCCACATCGGGAAGAGACAAAGCCCTCGCCTGTTACGCCTCACGCAGTTCTGCACCGAGTTTGGAAAGCGCCTTGCATACACGCTTCATGGCGGCATCTGCCTGCTCGGTGGTCATTGTCTCCTCGTAGTTGCGCATTACGATGTTGAATGCCACGGACTTCCTGCCCTTTTCGATCTGCTCTCCACGGTATACATCGAACAGCTCCACCTTTTCAAGGTATCTGCCGACTGCTTCTGCAATGGCACTTTCCAACGTTCCGACTGCAATCGCTTCGTCGCAGACAAGCGCAATGTCTCGTGTCATTGCCGGGAACTTCGGCAGGGGCTTGTATGTGATCTCGTCAACGGATACGGCAAACAGCGTCGGAATGTCCAGCTTTGCCACATAGGTTCTCACGCCAATTCCGTAAGTTTTCTGCACGTTCGGGTGAATTTCTCCAAAGATGCCAACTGCCTGACCGCCTGCATAGATCACGGCGCTTCTGCCCGGATGGAATGCCGATTTCTCGTCATAGGGGCAGTTGTCGTCACATCTGGTATATATCACATCCGCAACACCGAGTTTCTTCATCAGGGCTTCCAATGTGCCTTTCAGGGTGAAGAAGTCTGCCTCGTCACCGTACATTCCCACGGTCAGGCGGTGCGGTTCATCGGGCAGCTTGTCGGGGGCTGTCGGCAGATACTCCTTGCCGATCTCGAACAGCCATGCCGCATTGTTGCGCTTATTGTAGTTGTTGGCAAGAATTTCCAGCATTCCCGGAATCGTGGTCGTCTGCATCACGCTCGTGTCCTCACCAAGCGGATTGGTAATGGTGGTCGTGCGGCGAAGCGCCGAATCTGACGGCAGCCCGATCTTGTCAAAGTACTTGGGCGAAATGAACGAATAGGTCAGGATACCGGAAAAGCCCAGTCCCGCCATAGTCTGCTCAATGGTGCGGTTGAACTTCTGCTCCGGTGTGAGCTGTGCCTTTGCCACGCCTCTGATAACGGTCGAGGGAATGTTGTTGTAACCGTAGATTCTTGCCACTTCCTCGGCAATATCCGCAGGACGCAGCAGGTCGATACGGAACGAGGGGGAAATGCACTGCCCGTTCTCTACCTTGATCGCAAGGCTTTCAAGATACTTTATCATGTCGGCTTCGGGAATGTCCGTGCCGAGGAATGCATTAATCCACGCCGCATCAAACGGAATGGCGGGCTTCTGCGGCTTGGCATAATTGCAGTCAATGGTCGTACCGACAGGTTCACCTGCACCGAGCTGCTCTACAAGCTGCAAGGCTCTTGCGAGTGTAACGGGCATGGAAGTCTCGTCCAGACCCTTTTCGTAACGTGCGGAAGCATCGGTTCTCATGCCGAGCTTCTTTGCGGTGCGGCGTACCTGCACGGGTTCAAAATAGGCGGACTCAAATACCACGTCTACCGTGTCGTCCATGATGCCCGAATATTCACCGCCCATGACACCTGCAACGGCAATCGGCTTTTCCGTGTCGGCAATGACCAGCATTTCCTCGGAAAGTTCACGTTCGATGCCGTCAAGGGTGGTGATCTTCTCACCGCTGCGGGCATTTCTCACGCAGATCCTGCCGTCCTTGACAAAACGCAGGTCAAAGGCGTGCATCGGCTGACCGTATTCGAGCATGACATAGTTTGTAATATCTACCAGATTGTTGATCGGACGTACACCAGATGCACGCAGACGCTCACGCATCCAGCGGGGCGAAGGGGCGATCTTTACGTTGCGGACAAGACCTGCCACATAACGTGTACACTTCTCCCTGTTCTGAATCTCCACGGAGAGTGTTTTGGTGATGTCCTCATCCGAACCGTGATACTGCGGGGCGGGAACGTTCAGCGGTACGTTGAAGGTCGCAGATGCCTCACGAGCCAGACCAATGACGGACAGGCAGTCGGGACGGTTGGACGTGATCTCAAATTCTACGGAAACATCATCCACGCCGAGTGCAGATGCCACGTCCTGACCCGGCTTGCAGTCCTCCTGCAATACAAATACGCTCTTCGGGTCGGCATAGGGGAAATCATTCTGTGTCAGTCCGAGCGTTTCCAGACCGCAGAACATACCGCAGCTCTCCACACCGCGCACCTTTGCGACTTTGATCGTCATGGACTCGTTACCCTCGTGAACGGTCGTTCCGGGGGTCGCAACGGGAACGAGGTCGCCTTCCTGTACATTTTTGGCGTTGGTCACGATCTGGACAGGCGCTTCTCCGCCCATATCTACAGAGCATACAAAGAGCGCATCGGCATTCTCATGGACTTTCTTGCTCAGAATCTTACCGACTACAAAACCGTCCAGCTTTGTTTTCTCCTCTTCAAATGCCTCCACCTTGGAACCGCTTAATGTCATAGCGGCACAAAATTCCTTGGGTGTGACATCGAGCTTGACATAATCCGCAAGCCATCTTAATGATAAATTCATGGGGTATGACCTCCTCTGTTTTTCATCTGTACTGTAAGAGTTCCGTAACTTCACGGCGTTTCGGGGCGTTCGGGTTCTCCTCCGGATAGCCGACTGCGATCAGGGCGGAGATGCTCTCCCCTGCCGGGATGTCCGCAAGTTCTCTGATCTTCGGCTCATCGAAAATGCCCATGATGAGCGTTCCGAGACCCATATCATGCGCCGCAAGGCAGAACGTCTGACACGCAATGCCCGCATCGAATGACTGCCAGTGTGTACCCTTTGCGGTTGTGGGAGTGCCGTCGGGTTCAAACCCTGCGATGCCGTCCACGGTCGCAAGGATCACAAGCGCCGCCGCACTGCGGATATTGTTGCCGTTTTTAGAGAAATTGAGTGTTCCCTCTTCTGCGATCCTGTCTTTCAGTGCCGTATCCATGACGGCATAATAGCGCACGGTCTGGGAATTTTTCCAGCTCGGTGCCATCTTTGCCGCCTCTGCAATGGCGGCGATCTGTTCCTTTGTCACGGGCTTATCCGCATATTTTCGGATACTGCGGCGTTCCCTGATATTCTGTAATGCTTCCATCTTTTCTGCTCCTTATCGGAACTGCTCTAAGAAACGGGTATCGTTCTCAAAGAGCAGACGCATATCGGAAATGTTGTAACGTCTCATGACGATGCGCTCCAGTCCCAGACCGAACGCAAAACCCGAATACACACTTGAATCAATACCCGAATTTTCCAGTACCCACGGGTGTACCATGCCTGCACCGAGAAGCTCGATATAGCCCTCATTCTTGCACATACGGCAGCCCTTGCCCATGCACTGGAAGCACATCACATCGACCTCTGCGGACGGTTCTGTGAACGGGAAGTGATGCGGGCGCAGTCTGATCTTGCAGTCGTCGCCGTAAAGTCTCTGCATGAGCAGTTCCAGCGTGCCTTTGAGGTCAGCCATGGTGATGCCCTTGTCGATGACCAGTCCCTCGATCTGATGGAACAACGGCGAATGGGTGGCATCTACGGCATCGGAACGGTACACACGACCGGGAGAGATCACACGGATCGGCGGTTTCTGTGTCTCCATGACGTGTACCTGTACAGAGGAAGTCTGCGTGCGCAGCAGAATATTATCTGTGATGTAGAACGTATCCTGCGTATCACGGGCGGGGTGATCGGGCGGGAGGTTGAGTGCCTCGAAGTTGTAGTAATCATACTCCACTTCGGGACCGTCTGCCACGGAAAAGCCCATGCCGAGGAAGATTTCCTTTACTTCATTCTCCACGATCTGGAGGGGGTGGAGTCTGCCCGTGCGGGGCGCTTTGCCGGGCATGGTGATGTCGAGTGTCTCGGCGGCAAGTCTGGCATTCTGTGCGGCGCTCTGGAGTGCCTGTGTCTTGTCGGCAAGCATGGATTCGAGACTGGATCTCACCTGATTGGCAAGCTGACCCATTGCGGGGCGCTCCTCTGCGGAGAGTTTGCCCATCTGTTTGAGAATGCCCGTCAGTTCGCCTTTCTTGCCTAAGAATTTCACACGCAGTTCGTCCAGTGCTTTCAGGTCTGCAACGGCGGCAAGCTGTTCTCTTGCCGCTTCCTCGATTTGTTTCAGTTGTTCCTTCATGGTTTCACCTCATCGTTAAAATAAAAAGCACATCTCATCCGATCAGGACAAGACGTGCTTGTTTTACCACCCATCAGAAAAGGCGCAGTCACGCCCTCTGTCCTTAATGCGGACATCACATCACCGCTTACAACGTGACCGCTTCGGCAGTGCCACTCGTGAGTGAACTTCACAGAACTTACCAAACAGCACCCTCTCAGCAAACGGGCACCTCTCTGGGAATGGACGGAACATCCTGCTACTCTCTCAGTCAATGTGTTATCTGTTTTCTATTATACCGCAAAGCCCTTGCAAAAGTCAAGGGGTTTTCCGAAAAAAGGCATCGGAAATCTACACAGAAATCCGATGCCAATTTTGTGAATATTAACGAATCAAACCTGCGGCAGATCGGCAAGAGACTTGGCAATCTCCGCATCGGTGGGGATATAATCGCTCATCTGACCGTCATTGAACTTCTGGTAAGCGACCATATCAAAGTAACCTGTACCCGTCAGTCCGAAGAGAATGGTTTTCTCCTCGCCTGTCTCCTTGCATTTCAGTGCCTCATCAACGGCAACACGGATGGCATGGCTCGATTCGGGTGCGGGGAGAATGCCCTCAATGCGTGCAAACTGCTGTGCCGCCTCGAATACGGCAGTCTGTTCCACGCTGCGGGCTTCCATCAGACCGTCTGCATAAAGCTGGGAAACGATGCCCGACATACCGTGATAGCGCAGACCGCCTGCGTGGTTCGGAGAGGGCATGAAGCCGCTGCCGAGCGTGTACATCTTCTGAAGCGGGCAGACCTTGCCTGTGTCGCAGAAATCATAGGCGTATTTGCCCCGTGTCAGGGACGGACAGGACTTCGGCTCTACGGCGATGAACTGATAATCTGCCTCACCACGGAGCTTTCTGCCCATGAACGGCGAGATCAGACCGCCCAGATTCGAGCCGCCGCCTGCACAGCCGATGATGACATCGGGCTTGATGCCGTACTTGTCGCAGGCTGCCATGGATTCCAGACCGATCACGCTCTGGTGGAGCAGTACCTGATTCAGCACAGAGCCGAGAACATAGCGGTAACCCTCGGTATGCAGCGCCGTTTCGACTGCCTCGGAGATCGCACAGCCGAGAGAACCGTTTGTACCGGGAAATTCTGCGAGAATCTTTCTGCCGACCTCTGTCGTGTCGGACGGGGACGGGGTGACATTTGCACCATAGGTACGCATCACCTCACGGCGGAACGGCTTCTGCTCATAGGAAACTTTTACCATGTAGACCTTGCAGTCCAGTCCGAAATACGCACACGCCATGGAAAGCGCCGTTCCCCACTGACCTGCACCTGTCTCGGTGGTCACGCCTTTCAGACCCTGCTTCTTCGCATAGTAAGCCTGTGCAATGGCAGAGTTGAGCTTGTGAGAACCGGAAGTATTGTTGCCCTCGAACTTGTAATAGATCTTTGCGGGCGTAGCCAGTGCCTTTTCCAGACAGTACGCACGGACAAGAGGTGCGGGACGGTACATCTTGTAAAAGCTGAGAATCTCATCGGGAATGTCGATGTAGGCATCGTTCTCGTTGAATTCCTGCCGGGCAAGCTCACGGCAGAACACGGCACTCAGCTCATCAAGCGTTGCGGGCTGGTGTGTTTCGGGGTTGAGCAGGGGTGCGGGCTTGTTCTTCATATCGGCACGGACATTGTACCACTGTTTCGGAAGTTCGCTTTCTTCGAGGTAGATTTTGTACGGAATTTCCATGATCTATCATCCTTTCTCTGTGACGTTATCGCATGGATGCATTGCATCTGTACTCTATTATACAGGATTCTGCCCGTTTTGTCAAGCACGGTGCGGAACACTGCGGAACACTGCGGAACGCTTGTTCCGCACTTTTTTCGGCAGTATATAGCCGTTTTTAAGGTACTGCGGAACTGCGGAACAAAATCGCACCGTCTCTTATAGAAAAAAACTTTTCTCCTCTCTTTCCTTACAGAATTTTTCTTTTACAGAACAACGTATATTGTGCGAAAATGTTCCGCACCCCGAATCAGACCCGATTTTTCCCGAAACATAGCCATTTTCGGTGCGGAAATCACGTTCCGCACTGTTCCGCACGTTCCGCAGAATTGATTTTCAGAAAAAAATTATTGTTTTTCGATAAAAAGTACTTGACAAATGATAATTCCTGTGGTATACTGGAAGAAAGAAATCAAACGGAGGGATGTCCTTATGTGGAACAAAGACCGTTCTCTGCTGTTATCGCTCGGACTGGTGCGGGCGCTGCTCATCATCATTCCCGTGCTTTGTCTCTGCTCGCCGTGGATGGTGCGCTGGTACGACCTGACCGACCTCGACGGAATCGGACTGCTCGACGGCTCGGTATTCGTGCCGCTGATGCTCTGCCTGAATACGGCGGGAGTCTGTGCGATGGTCTGCCTTGTGTACCTGTACCGCCTGCTTGCCAATATCCGCAAAAGTGAAGTGTTCGTTCATCAGAACTGCAAGTGCCTGCGCATCATTTCGTGGTGCTGTCTGCTGGCATCGGTGCCGTTTGCGGTGTTCGGACTCTGGCGGTTTCTGAGCTTTGTCATGGCATTCACGGCGCTCTTCTTCGGCATTATCCTGCGTGTCGTCAAAAACGTGATCGAACAGGCAGTCGCACTCCGTGAAGAGAACGACTACACCATATGAGAGGGGGAGACTGTATGCCGATCATTGTCAATCTCGATGTGATGATGGCAAAACGCAAGATCTCTTCCGGAGATCTCGCAAAAATCATCGACATCACCCCTGCCAATCTCTCCATTCTCAAAACGGGCAAGGCAAAGGCGATCCGCTTTGCAACCCTCGACAAGCTCTGCGAAGCCCTGCAATGTCAGCCCGGCGACATTCTCGAATGGAGGCAGGAAGATGAATAAACGTCTGTATTATGCGATTCTGTCTGCTGTCCTGCTCGGCGTGGAATGCTGTATCGGTGCATTTGCACACGGCTGGATACGGGGGTATTTCGGAGATGTTCTGGTCATGCCGCTGCTCTTTTGTCTGGTGCGTGTCCTCTTTCCGAAGGCACTCCCCCGCACAATGCCGCTTCTCATCTGCGGTGTCGGATTCGTGGCGGAGATCACGCAGTATTTCCGTCTGTATGAAGTACTCGGCTTTGAGAAAGGCTCGCTCGGTGCAGTCATTCTCGGCACGGACTTTTCATGGAATGACCTGCTCTGCTACATGGCAGGAACGGTTCTGATCTATCTCGGAACGGCGATTGAAAATGCAGTATCCAAAACAGTAACTGTCAAAATGTAAAACGATGCGGGTGCAGGGCGGTCACCGCCCCACTCTGTATAAGCGACCAGCCGCGCTCGTTCCTCGCTGGCTGTCTGCTTATGCCGAGGGGGGGCGAGTAGCCCCCCAATACCAGCCCGCCGCCTTCATAACTTAAAAGGAGTGTATCGGAATGAACGAATATGAAACCATCTATCAGCACGTCCCGCAGGGAAATGTCCTCACCTCCCCCGCTGTCAAAGAACCTGTCACCTACACGGGTGCAGAACGCATCACGGCGGCTCTGATGATGCTCCTCGGCTTCTTCTGGGTGCGCATGACACTCTATCACGCAAGAGGAGCTGCACGGTGAGAATCAGTGCATAGACCAGTGTGGTGAAGATACCTCTTGCGTGATAGAGTGTCATGCGCACCCAGAAGAAGCCGAGGAGCATCATCAGAGCCGCCGTGATGCGTTCTGCACCCGTGTAGGTGACAGGTTCTTTGACAGCG
>JAILPP010000011.1 GCA_024699425.1 Oscillospiraceae bacterium
ATCACAGTCTTGGACTCATCAGCCAGAGCAGCGAATACCTTGTCAGTGAAATCCTTTTCAGAGAGAGCGCCTACGGGACATACTGCAATACACTGACCGCAGGATACGCAGGAAGTTTCGCCCAGACCCATTTCAAATGCAGAGCCGATGTTGGTCTTGAAACCGCGCTCGTTAGCGCCGATTACGCCAACACCCTGCCACTTGGAGCAGACAGCCGTGCAGCGGCGGCACAGAATGCATTTGTTGTTGTCTCTGTACATATGAATAGCAGAGCTGTCAATCTCATACTTCTGCTTCTCGCCCTCGTACACATTCTCATCCTCGATGCCCATCTCGTTGCAGAGTGCCTGCAATTCGCAGTTACCGCTTCTTACGCAGGAGAGGCACTTCTTATCATGTGTGGAAAGGATAAGTTCGAGTGTTTTTTTTCTGGAATCCAGAACCTTAGGAGAGTTCGTGCGAACCTCAGAATTGTCAAAATTCAGGGGATAAACGCAGGCTGCTACCATGCGGAAGCCCCTGCCCTCGTTGATCTCGACCATGCAGATACGGCAGGCACCGATCTCGTTGATCTCCTTCATATAGCAGAATGTGGGGATCTCCACACCTGCGGCGTGTGCAGCTTCCAGTACGGTTGTACCCTTGGAAACAGAAACTGCAATACCATTGATTTTTACATTAATCATATCAGCCATGTTCAGTTTCCTCCTTAACCCTTGGTGATTGCCTTCGGACGGCAATTATCCATACAAGCACCGCACTTGATGCACTTGGTGGTATCAATCACATATGCCGCACGCTTCTTGCCCGGAGCAGTGTAATCGCCCTGAGAAATTGCGCTGACAGGGCAGTTCTTAGCGCACAGACCGCAGCCTACGCACTTTTCAGGATTGATGCTGAACATGAGCAGATCCTTGCAGACACCTGCCGGACATTTCTTGTCGATAACGTGTGCTTCATACTCGTTGCGGAAATTCTTGAGGGTGGAGAGAACAGGGTTGGGTGCTGTCTGACCCAGACCGCAGAGAGAGTTTGCCTTGATATAGTAGCAAAGTTCTTCGAGCTTGTCGAGATCTTCAAGAGTAGCCTTACCCTTGGTGATCTTGTCGAGCATCTCATACATTCTTTTGGTACCGATGCGGCAGGGAGTACATTTACCGCAGGATTCATCAACAGTGAACTCCAGGAAGAACTTCGCAATGTCAACCATGCAGTTGTCCTCATCCATAACGATCAGACCGCCGGAACCCATCATAGAGCCGATTGCAATCAGATTATCGTAATCGATCGGAACGTCATAGTTCTCCGGAGAGATGCATCCGCCGGAAGGACCGCCTGTCTGAGCAGCCTTGAACTTCTTGCCGTTCGGAATGCCACCGCCGATTTCCTCGATAACGGTACGGAGTGTTGTACCCATCGGAACTTCAACCAGACCGGTGTGCTTGATTTTACCGCCCAGTGCAAATACCTTGGTACCCTTGGACTTTTCGGTACCCATGCCTGCAAACCACTCTGCACCCTTGAGAATGATCTGCGGAATATTGGCATAAGTCTCAACGTTGTTGAGGATGGTAGGCTTCCGATAGAGTCCCTTTTCAGCGGGGAACGGAGGTCTCGGACGAGGCTCACCGCGGTTGCCTTCGATAGAGGTCATCAGAGCAGTTTCCTCACCGCAGACGAACGCACCTGCGCCCAGTCTCAGATCAATATCAAAGTCAAAACCTGTGCCGAAGATGTTCTTGCCCAGAACGCCATATTCACGAGCCTGTGCAATTGCGATCTTCAAACGCTCAACAGCGATCGGATATTCAGCACGAACGTAAATGTAACCCTGAGAAGCGCCGATTGCATAACCTGCGATTGCCATCGCTTCCAGAACAACGTGCGGGTCGCCCTCCAGTACGGAACGATCCATGAACGCACCGGGGTCACCCTCGTCGGCGTTGCAGCATACATACTTCTGGTCAGCATTGGGAACGATAGTACGGGCAAGTCTCCACTTCATACCTGTGGGGAAGCCGCCGCCTCCTCTGCCGCGCAGACCGGAGTCAAGAATTGTCTGAATAACGTCCTCAGGGGTCATTCCTGTGAGGACCTTCTCCAGTGCCTTATAGCCGTCTTTACCGATGTATTCGTCGATATTTTCAGGATTGATGGCACCGCAGTTACGCAGAGCCACACGATGCTGCTTCTTATAGAAGGAAGTCTCGTTCAGACCCTTGATCTTATCGCCGTCAACTGTTTCATCGTAAAGCAGTTCCTTGACAGGATTGCCTTCAACGAAATGCTCCTTGACAATCTGCGGAATATTTTCGGCAGTAATGCGGGAATAGAATGCGCCGGACGGATACACGATCATGATCGGACCGAGTGCGCACAGACCAAAGCATCCGGTCTTGACAACCTGAATCTTGTCGGTCAGACCTGCCTTTTCGATTTCCTCACGGAGTACACGCTCAATCTCCGGAGAACCGGAAGAGGTACAGCCTGTACCGCCGCAGATCAGAACCTGTCTCTCGTACTTGCTCTTTGCTTCCTTGGAGCCGACGTTACGCAGCTCAAGCTCAGGATGCATTTCATCACGAATCGCCTGAATTTCCTGCAACGATTTCATGTATGTTTTCCTCCTTGTTATGTAATTTCAACTCAAATTCCGTTGTGTGGAAATATCACTCATACTTCACCAGAATTTCTTCGAGCTGATCGACAGTCAGTCTGCCGTAAACGTCCTCATTTACTGTCATGACAGGAGCCAGACCGCACGCACCGATGCAGCGGCACGCCTCAAGAGAGAACTTACCGTCAGCAGTGCATTCACCGCCGCCGATCTTCAGCAGTTCCTGGAGCTTATCATAGAGATTGCCGGAACCCTTTACATAACAAGCAGTGCCGAGACAGACAGAAATATTGTACTTGCCCTTCGGATACAGAGAAAACTGTGCATAGAATGTGACAACGCCATAGATCTTCTCCATCGGGATGCCCATTGTGTCAGAAATGATCTTCTGCACCTCGATCGGAAGATAGCCATAGATTTCCTGTGCCTTTTGCAGAACGGGCATCAGAGCGCCCGGGTCGTTCTTATGCTCTTCGATCACAGCCAGAAGCTTGGCTTCCTGCTCGGCAGTGCCGCTGAACGGAACGGTTGTCTTAGTTGCCATTGTGTAACCTCCCAGTTTTTATTGCATGATGATAGGCTGACACCTTGTCCACGATGCCCCGCCGATTTTGTGAGACTGCGCAGCGTATCTGCGCAGGCTTACATGCTTGTTAATATTATAACATATTTCCGCACAAAAATCTATCCGCAAACTAAACTAAGGGAAATGATTTTTCTTGTTGAATTTCAACAAATTTATCATTTTTTATTGTTTTAAAGCGCCTGATTTTTGATTTTATGCACTTGTTTCAACGTTGATTTTGGACTTGCAATTGTGAAATAATACAATACGATTATTTTTTATCGACAGGGCGGTACCTATTTCTTAAATTTATAAATTCTGATCAAAGCGTATGCTTTTGGTTGCTTTCTAAATAATATGTCACTTTTTCTGCCCGATTTGTTGCATTTTACATTTATCTATTGATTTTTTATGAATAATAGTGTATAATGAAATTACTATAATTTTATTAACAGAAAGGGTCTGATTTGTATGAACGCAAAGAGATACAGTGCTTTTCTGCAATTGATGTGCATCCTGCTGTCGCTCGTGCTTGCGATTACGGTAATGCTGCCGGAATTTGCACGGCATTCCGGGCTTTCTGCTGCGGCAGCTTCGGTGGACTATCCTGCACAGCTCATGAATCTCGCCTCTAAGAACAATGCTTCCGTTCTCACGGAAACCGGTACGGCAGACGGATCGGCGCTCGTGATGAAAGCGCTTGGCAGTGATCTGTCCTGCACATGGCGCTTTGACCGCGTGGGTACTGAATCGACGGGAACGTATTTCAAACTGACAAATGTTCAGTCCGGACGAATGCTCACACCGAACGGCTACAAAGTTACGGCGGGCAATGATGTCATTCTGTACGGCAGTGAATCCGCAAAAAGTCAGCACTGGTTTGTTGTTCCTGTCTCCAAGGACAAGAAAAACAACAATCTTACCTATAAGATCGTCAACTATGAGGATCGTGAGCTGGCGCTGACACAGGGTGAAAAGGGCATGACGCTTTCTAAGTATACCGGTGCGGACAATCAGCAGTTCCTGCTCAATTGTGACGGCTTGCAGGGTTTTGCGGGGTATTGCAAGAACGACAACACCAACAACATCAAAGCCGGAAATATCGGCGGTCTGTTCGGTGAGGTGGTCGAAGTTACCAATTTCTCTGATCTGAAGAAATATGCAGAAGCCGATCAGCCGTATACTATTATTATAAAGAATGATATTGACGGCGGCAAAAACTACAAGACAGACGGTCAGAATCATCTTTATAATCCGGACGGTCGGATCTATGTGACCGACAACAAAACCATTGTCGGCAGTTACGGCAAGCATAAGCTCTATAATGTTGCACTTTGCACGAAACAGGGCAGCGGCAAGGGTAATAATGTCATCCTTCGCAATCTTGAAATGGATCACGATGCCAATGCCAACGGCAATGATAATATCGTTGTGTATTTTGGTGCCGGTCAGAACCTCTGGGTCGATCATGTGACATTTGACGGTCATCAGGATTACAACAAGGCAGCGAACGGTCAGCCTGACTATGACAAATTCCTTGCCTGCTGTTATGATGCCGATTACTGCACGGTTTCGGACTGTTCCTTCGGTCTGCATGAATACGGTCTGATCCTCGGCTATCCGGACGATACACAGGCAGTCAAGGATAAGTACGACAATTATCCCCGCATGACACTGACTTCCAACAAGTTCTACAAGACCCTAACAAGAGGTCCGGGACTGATGCGCTGGGGCTATTTCCATTCCCTGAACAACTATGTGGATACTTTCTCTATGGCATACACCGTTCACAGCGGCTGCGACATTTTCGCAGAAAACTGCTACTATGCAAATGGCGGCAATGTCATCTGCGACTGGAATCAGATCACGTTCCCCGGTGCTTTTTATGAGACGGGTTCCAAGTCCTCCAATGCGCAGAGAACTGTCCGCGGACAGGGCACTGCAAATAATCCGAGCTATTCCGTAGAATCCAAGTGGAGACCTGCCAACAACTATGACTACAAGGGAATCTCCGCAGATCAGGCAAAGAGCTATTGCAACGCTTATTCCGGCTGTCAGAGTATGAACACCAACTGGATGTATCTGCGTTACAGCAAGGCAGGTGTACCGAGTGCAGGCTATTCCGAAGCGCCTTCCGGTCCGATGGGACCTGTCAAGCCCGCAGCCGCGAGCTTTGCCGAGGGTGCAGCTTACCGCATCAAAAACGTCAATTCCGGTCTGTACCTGCAAGTTGACGGCGCAGCGGCAGAAAATAACACCAATGTGCAGCAGTGGGGCACAGACGGCAGCAGCGTTCATGACATCTGGAAAACTTACAGTGCCGGTGACGGCTACTACTACCTGATTTCCTGCGTTGGTGACGGCGGCACTTATGCGCTTGACGTGGCAGGAAAGAAAACTGCGAACGGCACAAATGTGGATATTTACCGGTTCAACGGCGGTCAGAATCAGCAGTTCATGATTGGTGACAAGGGCGATGGATCCTATACGATCATGACCCGCATCACCGGTGAAGGCTCTGCTGTTGAAGTTTCGGGTGCAGATAAAACGCCCGGTGCAAATGTACAGCAATGGGAACTGAATGGTGAAACCTGTCAGGACTGGATTTTTGAACCTGTTTCCGATCCCGGCTGCAAGATGGATGAAAGTCTGATCTACACGTTCAGAAATGTAAACTCCAGTCTTGTCATGGACATCAATGCCGGTAAAATGGAAGCGGGCACGAACGTGCAACAGTGGGAGCAGAACGGCTTTGACTGCCAGAAATGGACACTGACAGCATTTGCATCCGGCAATTACTACTGGATCCGTTCGGCACAGGATGATGCCTATGCACTCAAGGCGGAAGGTTCTGCCAAGGGCAGCAATGTTGATCTTGCAGCCTACGATTCCAAGGACAGCGCACAGCTTTTCCGCTTTACCAGAAATCCGGACGGCACTTACAGCATTCTGAGCCATGCCTCCAAGGATATCTGCTATGTAGAAGTTGACGCAGCTTCCAAAGACAATGGCGCAAGCGTACAGCAGTACACAGCGACAAACAGCCCGTGTCAGAAATGGGAACTTCTCACTGAGGCAAAGCCGGTTCCGACTGAACCTCCGACAGAAGAACCGACAGAAACAACAGCAGAAGAAACAAAGCCACAGCCTGTCATGGGCGACATCGATGCGGACGGCAGTGTTACCGTTCTGGACATCGTGGCACTTCAAAAGTATGTTCTTAACATGAGAAGTTTCACACAGGAAGAATTTGACATTGCGGACATGAACGGCGACGGCTTCGTTGATGTATTTGATCTTGCACTGCTCAGGCGTGCGATGCAGTAAGGCTTAAAAAGAGAGGGGCTGTCCCCTCTCTTTTTTGATGATTTTGCATATTTACCGGCACCTTGCCCATGCTATGGGTGAGGTGATTATTAATGTTAAGAAGATTCAGAGCAGCAGTGGTGATCGGTATTTTTCTGACGATTCTGCTGGGGAATTATTCCGAACTTGTAGCACGGCTGGAAAAGCTGCATCAATCTGTTCTGCGGATGCATATCCTTGCCAATTCGGACAGTGAGGCA
>JAILPP010000152.1 GCA_024699425.1 Oscillospiraceae bacterium
TTGCTGGCTGTCTGCTTATGCCGAGGGGGTTTGGGGGGCGAGTAGCCCCCCAATACCAGCCTGCACCCTTGTTTGCTAATTTGCAGCATCACACCGCCCTGACCAGATCAATATGACCGGAAGCGACATCCGCACGGGCGCAGACGACATCAAGCGGATCACCGAGGCGCAGTTCCTCACCCGTGAGGGCATTGCGGATAAACCAGCCTTCTTCGATCTCATATTCCCCTTCGGGCATATCGTGGATATGATACAATCCTTCGGCATGATTTTCCAGTGTGACGTACACGCCGAAATCGGTCACTCCCGTAATCACGCCTGAGAACTGTTCACCGACATGGGAGCGCATATATTCTGCGGCATAGCAGTCCTCCGCCTCCCGTTCGATCTGCACAGCCCGCAGTTCGGTATCGGAGGACTGCAAGGCAGCTTTTTCGGCAAAAGCGGCATAGCGTTTCTGCATCCATTCTTTGGAAGCGCCTGCAAGGTGATCTGTCAGGATACGGTGAACGCAAAGATCGGGATACCGACGAATCGGAGACGTAAAATGCGCATAATCCCGCAGAGCGAGTCCGAAGTGACCGAGGGGTTCGCTGCTGTATTTTGCCTTAGCCATTGAGCGAAGTGTGAGGCTGTTGATAACAGGAAACCACGGTTCATCACGATTTTCGTCAAGAATTTTCTGAATATCACGGGGCGAAGCCTCTGCAAAGAGAGGTTCTTTACCGCCGAGTCTGACGAGCATTTCCTTGAGATGATCGACCCGATCGGGAGAAGGTTCTTCATGCACACGAAAGACCAGCGGAAACTCTGTAATTCTTGCGAGTCTTGCCGCCGCCTCATTTGCGGCGAGCATACACGCCTCCACGATGCATTCGCTGCGACCTCTCTGCACGGGTGAAAGACCGATGCAGATGCCGTTTTCATCGAGGAGCAGAGCCGATTCTGTACTTTCGAGTTCAGGAGCGCCCCGCCGCTTGCGGAGATGTTCGAGTTTTTGGGTCAGTTCGTCGAGAATGCGGAGTGTGGGTTCTACTTCCGCATATTTCTGAACAATTTCGGGAGAAGCCGACCCGTCAAGGACGGCATTGCATTCGGAATAGATCCCCCGCACCTTCGAGCAGATAACGGACTTGACGAATTCCGTTTCCAGCAGTTCGCCCTGCGGAGAAATATGCATCAGTGCCGAGATAGTCAGGCGGTCTTTCCCGCCGTCGAGGGAGCAGATGCCGTTGGAAAGTGCTTTGGGGAGCATCGGAATGACTTTATCGGCGTAATAGATACTTGTCCCCCGTCGGAACGCCTCCTCATCGAGTGCCGACCCTGCACGGACATAATGTGACACATCTGCGATATGCACGCCGAGCAGATAGCTGCCGTCCTGCTGTTTCCGGACGGAAACGGCATCGTCCATATCCTTGGACTGTGCGCCGTCCATGGTAAAGATAATATCCTCCCGCAGGTCACGCCGTCCCTCGATATCGAAACCGGTGATACCGGTATCCTGTAATTTCTGTGCTTCACGGGATACTTCATCGGGAAATTCGATGGGAACATCCCGTGCGGCGATGCTTGCCGCCATACAATTTTCGGCGCTGTCGGCAGTACCGAAATTCAGAACGACCCGTACCCGATGTTCGGAATGTCGGTTTCCGCGCTGTGTGAGAACGCAAAGCACCTTATCGCCGATGCCGTAGGGTTCACTTTCGGCATATTCGATATGCAGTTCTGTATTCATGCCGTCAGGGAGCAGACAAAGCCCATCTTCGGTGGGGACGACTGTTCCGCAGAGTCTTGCGGAGGGATTTTCGTGAAGAACAGAAAGCACTTCCGCTTCGGGGGAATTATCCTCACGGGCGGGGAGCTGTCTGCAAAGCACCTGATCGCCGGGCATAGCGCCGAGCAGGAATTTTCCGGGGACGAAGTAATCCACATTCTGTTCATCACGGACGAAGCCGAAATTGCCTGAGAGCTTGACGACAGCAGCCTTGAAGCAATCCTCACGGCTGCAAAGTGCATAAGAATCCCGCCGTTCGATGATCTCACCCTGATGCAGGAGCAATTCGAGTGCGGCACGGAACGCAGCGGGCGAGCGTTTCGCCCTGCATTTATTGGCAAGTTCGGAGGCTTTCATCTGGTTTCTTGCGGTTGTCTGTAAAAAGATGCGGATTTTGCGGACAAACTGCGCAGTAACATTGGGGTCAGCGGGTCTGGCGCTTTTTCTTGGTGCAGCTCCTTTTTTGAGTTCATGTTTTTTATTATGACGAGCCATCCAAACGTCTCCTTTCCATTTGGGAACTGTAAATGAGCGCAGACTGTCAAAATATACAAAAGCGAGGCGGGTGCAGGGCGGTCACCGCCCTGCGGAGGGGGGTTGGGGGGCGAGTAGCCCCCCAATACCAGCCTGCCGCCTTGTACAACTTTGCCAAGAATGCACATTTATAGTTGGGAAGATAACGTA
>JAILPP010000006.1 GCA_024699425.1 Oscillospiraceae bacterium
GACATCAAGATGGACGAGGAGAACAAGAAGTTCGAGCTGGCTGGCAAGACCTTCCACGAGGGCGACGAGATCTCCATCGACGGTACTACCGGTAACATCTATGACGGCATTATCCCGACGGTTGATGCACAGATCGCAGGCGAGTTCGGCAGAATCATGGGCTGGGCTGACAAGTACAGAACGCTGAAGGTTCGCACCAATGCAGATACCCCTGCTGATGCTAAGAAGGCTCGTGAGCTGGGCGCTGAGGGTATCGGTCTTTGCCGTACCGAGCATATGTTCTTCGAGGCTGACAGAATCGCTGCTTTCCGTGAGATGATCTGCTCTGACACCGTTGAGGGCAGAGAGGCTGCACTCGCTAAGATCGAGCCGATGCAGCAGGGCGACTTTGAGGCTCTGTATGAGGCTCTTGAGGGCTGCCCCGTTACTATTCGTTTCCTGGATCCGCCTCTCCACGAGTTCGTACCCACTGAGGAGGCTGACATCGAGGCTCTGGCTAAGGCACAGGGCAAGTCCGTTGAGGACATCAAGGCAATTATCGCTTCCCTGCACGAGTTCAACCCGATGATGGGTCACCGCGGCTGCCGTCTGGCTGTCACCTACCCTGAAATTGCTAAGATGCAAACCAAGGCTGTCATCAAGGCTGCAATCAACGTTCAGAAGAAGCACACTGACTGGACTGTAAAGCCCGAAATCATGATCCCGCTGGTTGGTGACGTGAAGGAGCTTCAGTATGTAAAGAAGGTCGTTGTTGAGACTGCTGATGCGGTAATCGCTGAGGCCGGCGCTAAGCTCGAATATGAGGTTGGTACCATGATCGAGATTCCGAGAGCTGCTCTGACTGCGGATGCCATTGCAGCAAATGCAGACTTCTTCTGCTTCGGTACAAACGATCTGACCCAGATGACCTATGGCTTCTCCCGTGACGATGCCGGCAAGTTCCTGGGCGCATACTATGACGCTAAGATTTTCGAGTCCGATCCGTTCGCAAAGCTCGACCAGACCGGTGTCGGCAAGCTCATGGAAATGGCTATCAGCCTTGGCAAGCCTGTAAATCCGAAGCTCCACTGCGGTATCTGCGGTGAGCACGGCGGCGACCCGTCCTCCGTTGAGTTCTGCCACAAGATTGGTCTGGACTATGTATCCTGCTCGCCGTTCCGCGTACCGATCGCAAGACTGGCAGCCGCACAGGCAGCAATCGCAGACAAGAAGTAATTTTCAAATTACTTCATACTCGTATCACACCCCCACCGCATCACGAGCGGCGGGGGTGTTTTCGCAGAAAGGGATCGCCATGAAACGAAAGAAACTGTATGCATTCCTCACGGCGCTGCTGATGATGCAGATGTCTGCCGTTTCTGTCCATGCGGAACAGAAGCCGTTCATTTACGGCGAGGATACATGGAAACTGAACAACACATCGGCTGTGATGGGCAGTCACTACAGCCTGACTGCACACGACAGAGCCGTATTGGAACAGAACCTTTCCCATACCGAACGGTACAGCTTTGAGGACGTGGCGGCACGGAACTGGCTGGGAAGCTGTTACGGCATTGCGGTCACATCGCTGCTGTCCTATTACGGCATGATCGACCCGCAGCAATATTCGGAAAATGCAGAGCATCTCTATGATCTGGAGGCAACCGAAGAGGTTCTGTCCCTGATTAACTATTATCATTTCACACAGCTTACAGATGCCGTACAGCAGGCAGATGCGTGGTCTATGTATTACGAAACCGATGATGACCGTCTGGAACGTCTGATGCACCTGCTGTCGGACGGAAAGCCTGCGCTGCTTTGCTTTGCCGGACATTTTTATGATCTGGACAGCATTGGCGGTCATGCCGTGGTTGCCTACGGCTGCGAAAAAGGCGCTTACGCATGGGACGGACATACCTATGACACCCGCATTCTGACCTATGATTCCAATCTCGCTGTTGCAGATGAAAATTATTGTCTGTATTATGACACAGAGCACCGGAACTGGTGCATTCCGGGCTATCTGCTCAATTCCGAGGACGGCGACATCATCGAATCCGTCTGCGCAGACACGGCGCTTCTAAATCACATCGGGCTGGTCAATCCGACATCGTATCATTCGGACAAGCCGCATTTTGCATTTCTGGACACCCTGAAAACGGAGGGCGACTGCATCTGCGGCAAAACTATCTTTGACGGGCAGCAATGGCAGGATCAGCCGCTTACGGCTGATATACGGTGTTTTTCGTATGCATTCGGGGACAGTCTGAATTTTTCCGAGATCAACTATATTTCCCCCGATACGGACAGCGGATATTACTATACCGCCGCGCAGGAACAGCCGCTTGACGTTTCCATGCACTATGAAGGGCTTCTGATGATGGCAGAAGGAACGGCAAAGACCATACGATTTTCACCGGAGGGCGTGTGTTCGGTTCAGTCAGGCGGTCAGCCGTATGTTCTGACGATCGTCAGTGATGCGAATTATCCCGGAACAATGTACCATATTCAGGCAGAAGGACAGGCGGACTATGCGGAACTTTCCCGACAGGAAAACGGTTATCTGCTGCGGGCAGCCTCTGACAAGCCTGTGACCGTAAGCGTTACAGACGGCAATGTGACGGAAAGTCTCATGTTCCGTACCGATGCGGAGGAGGTTTTCATCTGTCAAAGCGGGGATACACTTTCTGCGGCGGTGGACACGGACGGAAACGGTACTTATGAAACACGGCTTGAAAATCTGTTTCTACTTGGTGACGTGAATCAGGACGGCAGCGTCAATGCCTCGGATGCAACAATGGTTCTGATCGCCGCCGCACGTCTCGGAACAGGAACAGACCCGAAGCTGACAGCATCGCAGAAAAGAGCCGCTGATGTCAATCAGGACGGGGTTATCAACGCTGTCGATGCGACTTTCATCCTGCGCCATGCGGCAGCAGTCGGAACAGGAACTGCTGACGACAGTATTTGAATTGCAAAAAGCAAAAACACGCAAAAAAATGTTCTACCTGAGTAGTTGGATTGTGGGGGGGTGGAGGGGGCAGGCAGCCCCTCCAATGCCCTGTCAACCGCTCAGGTAGAGTGCGAGTCTCCGACGGAGTACAAAGAACATTAACCTCGTTCAAAAAACCGGTAGTATTGACATTCACTTGCTTACGGACATATCTCCTGATACAGAAGTCCACACTTGCTGCAATACCACACCAATCTGCCCGAACGGAACATCGGCAGGTTGATATTTATGCCCCATTCGGGATATTGCTTGAACATCATCACACAGCTATCACTCACATAAGCCACAAAGGAAATGTAATGTTCCTTCGTCATTTCGTGGTTTGAGGTGATGTACCACTCTCCGCCGATGTCCTCTGTGGTGAGTGTTTCACTCGTATCCGCTTTTCTTGCTTCAAGGGCTGTCAGCTTGTTTCCGCAGCAGGACACTGCCGCATTGGAAGTCGCTGTGATAATATTTCCGCAGTCCTTGCAAACGTAAAATTTCAGCTTTTTCATATTGCCTTTCTCCTTTTCATTTTTATCTATCTTGCCGCTGAGCAATACCCCTGTCTCTATACCAAGAATTTCGGATAATGCTGTAAGCAGTGAAAGATCGGGACAGCCGTTACCACACTCCCATTTTGATACAGCCTTGTTGCTTACATGGAGCTTCTCTGCGATCTGCTTCTGTGTCAGTCCCCTGTCCGTCCGCAGCTTTCTGATAAGCTCACCGGTCTTTACCTGATTCACTCCGGTCAACTCCTTTCGACTGGTATAGCTTCATAATACCACAATTTTAGTCGCCTGTCAATCCACGCACCGTAGAGTAACAACAAAAAAGCAGAAACACTCATTAAAGAATGCTTCTGCTTTACCCTATTTTGTAATGCACCATCGGGGACTCGAACCCAGGACCCACTGATTAAGAGTCAGTTGCTCTACCAACTGAGCTAATGGTGCTTCATTAAAAAAGCTAAGCAGAAATAATCTGCTTAGCTTTTGACGCCACCTGTTGGACTCGAACCAACGACCCTGCGGTTAACAGCCGCATGCTCTACCGACTGAGCTAAGGAGGCATATATCGGCATCGTTCTAACTTCCCAGGTCGTCACCAACCAAGTATCTTCGACGCTAAAGAGCTTAACTTCTGTGTTCGGAATGGG
>JAILPP010000026.1 GCA_024699425.1 Oscillospiraceae bacterium
GTCGCAGAGGCTGAACTTGTCGCAGAGCCTGAACCTGTTGCAGAGCCTGAGCCTGTCGCAGAGCCTGAACCTGTCGCAGAGCCTGAATCTGTTGCTGTGCCTGTTCCGACACCGGTCGGAGAGCCTGTCCCGACACCGACACCGGTCTTCGCACCGCTGTACGCCGTCAAGCAGGAACCGAAACCCGAAGAAGCAGATACCGCAGGAGAGACATTCCGCTTTGCTGCACCTGCACCGGATTCGTCTTTCAAGCCTATGTATGTGCAGCAGGGAGATGCACCCAAGCCAGAACCGTTCAAGCCCATGTATGCACAGCCGTCCGTAACGCCTGCACCCGAACCGCAGGAGATCCCGCAGGAAACATCTGCGGAAGAAGTCCCCGAAGAAGTCCCGCAGGAAACCAAAAAGCCGGAGAAGAAGAAAAAAGGCTGGTGGATCTTCGGCAGAAAGAACAGTGAGGAGGATGACGAATGAAAGCTGTCATGGCAACCAATAATCCCAATAAGCTCAAAGAGGCACGGGAGATCTTAGCCCCCCTCGGCATTGAGGTGCTTTCCCAGCAGGAGGCGGGCGCAGCAGTCGAACCGGAGGAGAACGGGGAGACGTTCGCAGACAACGCCATGATTAAGGCAAAGGCAGTGTTCGATGTGGTGCATATGCCTGTATTTGCCGATGATTCGGGGCTTTGTGTCGATGCGCTCCACGGTGCGCCGGGGGTGCATTCCGCCCGCTATGCCCCCAAGGGTCAGGAGTGTGACAAGCTCCTGCGGGAGATGCAGAACGTCCCCGATGCAGAGCGCAGTGCGCATTTTGCCTGCTGTATCGCCTATATCGACGAGAACGGTTCAGGTACGCTGTCCGCTGCGTGTCACGGCAAGATCGGCTATACGCAGCGGGGGGGGAACGGCTTCGGCTATGACCCCGTGTTCCTCTACAACGGCAGGACCCTCGCAGAGCTTTCCTCTGACGAGAAAAACGCCATCAGCCATCGCGGAGCTGCCCTGCGGCTCCTGTACGAAGTCTATCAGGAAAGGTACGGTAAACAGGATGCTGACAAGTAAACAGAGAGCCTATCTGCGGGGAATCGCGCAGAGCTATGAGACGATTTTTCAGGTCGGTAAGGGCGGTATTTCGGACAATCTCATCACACAGGTCAACGATGCCCTCAAAAAACGGGAACTCATCAAACTGCGTGTTCTTGATAACTGTGAGCTGACTTCCCGTGAGGCTGCCGATCAGATCGCAGAGCAGACCCATTCGGACGTGGTTCAGGTCATCGGAAGCCGTTTTGTGCTGTTCCGGCGTAATCCGCAGGAGCCTGTCATTGATCTGAAAGCGGCAAGATAATGCGCATCGGTATCTTCGGCGGGAGCTTCAATCCGCCGCATCTGGGGCATCTGCATCTGGCACAAGCCGTTCGGGAGACGCTGCATCTCGATGAGGTGTGGCTTGTCCCCTCGAAAATTTCTCCGCATCGCTCCATGGCAGCGTATGCCCCCGAACACGACCGCCTTGCCATGTGCCGCCTTGCCGCTGAGGAATTTTCATGGCTCCGTGCCGAGGATTACGAGCTGCGACAGGAACAGATCAGCTATACTTACTACACCGTTGCACACTTTACACAGGAACGCCCGCAGGATGAATTCTTTCTGCTCATGGGCGGCGATATGCTCCGCAGCTTCCGCACATGGAACCGCTGGGAGGAAATCTTGCAGCGCGTGACCGTCGCCGCCGTCGCAAGAGAGAACGGAGAGGACGTTCTCCTTGAACGTGAGGCGGAGATCCTGCGGCAATATGGCAGAATCGAGGTCGTTCATGTGGAAAGTTTTCCGGTATCTTCTACAAAGATTCGGGAAATGGTAAAAAATTCACAGGATTGTTCTTGCTATTTGCCGAAAAAGATAGTACAATATATGAAAGAGAATCATTTGTACAGCAGGATGTGAGGCAGTTGTATCAGGTAAAGACGATCACCGCATTTTTGGAACGGACACTTTCCAAGAAACGCTTTCAGCATTCCTGCAACGTCGCACGGGCAGCCAAACAGCTCGCCCAGCGCTACGGTGCAGATCAGGAGAATGCGTACTTTGCAGGGCTTGTGCATGATATCTGCAAGGAGATGGATATGGAGGAACAGCGGCGGCTCATGCACGCAGGCGACTTTGCCCCCGATGAGGCGGAGCTGCACTCCAAAAAGCTCTGGCACGGCATCGCAGGGGCGTATTTTCTGCGGACAGAATTCGGCGTGACGGACAGGGATATCCTGCTCGCCGTGCGCTTTCATACCGTCGGGCGGCAGGATATGTCGCTGCTCGAAGAGATCATCTACATGGCGGATATGATTTCCGAGGAACGGGACTACAAGGGCGTTGCACGGATGCGCAAACTCGCTTTCGAGGACTTGCAGGAGGCAATGCTGGAGGCACTCGAAGATGCCATCGCTTCCGTCCTCAAAAAACAGGGCATGATCCCGCAGTATACCATTGCCGCCTATAACGGCTATCTCCTGAAAAAGGAAGCAAAGAAGAAGGAAAGCTGACTCTGAGGAAAGGAAGTGCCGCAATGCATACGGACAAAACCAAAAAGTCCGCATCAGCCCGCAAAACAGGCGAAAAGTCATCCGCACCGAAGAAGCACCACGCCGGAATCGCAGAGAATCCGAAACGTGCAGCTTCTGTCGGGAAATCCCGCAAACCCTCAAAGAAGAAAAAAACTTCCGGCAGAAGTACGGCAGCCGCCGTCCTGAATGTTCTGCTCTCCCTGACGACCATCGGGGTGACACTCGCTCTCATCGGGGCAATCGTCCTCAATGCACCCATCATTCTGTATCACAGCATGGACGAGCCGCCTGTGCAGATGTCGCTGACAAAGTATTACAAGAGCCGTCAGCCCGTCATTTACAAGGAAGGCAAAATCCGCCACATCGCCAAGGAACAGGTCGAATACCGTGAGGACGTGGACAGGAATTTCGACGACCTGCTTGACCTCAATCAGACCATTGAAGGACAGTTTACCATTCTGTTCCTCGGCTTTGATTCGACCGACAACGGCAGTGGCGATCTGCACGATGTCAATTATCTCATGCAGTTCAATCTGCACACCGCAAGCCTGAATATTCTCCAGATTCCCCGTGATACCTTTGCACCCGATTATACCCGCAATATCACACATAAATTCAACAGCATCTACAAGTGGGGCGACCCCGACAAAACACCCATTCAGCGTGTGGTCACGGCTGTTGAGGAGAATTACAGCATTCCCGTCGATGCCTACCTCACCACAACCTGTGACAACGTGGCAACGATCGTTGACCTCATGGGCGGCGTTCCGATCAATATGCCGTTCAAAATGGTGTTCGAGGCGGATAAAGTCATTCCCGAAGGGGAAGTGACCCTGACAGGACAGCAGGCGGAATGGATGCTCCGTTTCCGTCACGGCTACGAGAACGGCGACATCGGCAGAGTGCAGGGACAGCGCCTCTTCCTTGCAGCGGCAATGAAGAAGCTCATCAGCATGAACAGCCTGCAAGTCATGAGCGTCACCAACAAGATCTACGATCAGGAACTGATCGGAACAGACCTTTCCCTTGAGGATGTGGCAAGACTTGCCGACCTTGCGGGAACAGTGGACATGGATCATGTGAATGTCTATATGCTGCCCGGTGAACCCGCTGAGGCTTACGGCGTTTCGATCTGGTCTG
>JAILPP010000074.1 GCA_024699425.1 Oscillospiraceae bacterium
CAAGCATTTCACTGTACTGCTGCACATTGGCGGCATCTCCGACGGCAAGCAGATAACAGCAGCGAACCTCCCCGTCAGGAAGCTGTACAAAGAAGCGAATGGCACAGCACATCTGCGGCTGTTTCGCATCTTTCGTAAAATAGCCCATCTGCATATAATCGTCCATCTCCAGATAGGAACGGACGGAATTGGTCAGCAGTCGCTGTCCGTCATTGGTACCGGGGAAGATCTCCTTGCCGTCGCCGTCATACATCCACAGATGCAGTTGATATTCACTTTCGGCTGTGCGGATCAGTCTGCCGATCATCTCATCTTCCGCATCACTGCCCCGTGCATACGCCTCCGTGATATTGACAGCCAGCGTTTCACAACTCTGCCGCAGTGAGGTCTGCACGGTATCCCGATACGCCACGATCGCCGTACAGCCCATGACTGCCCCCGTCAGCAGGATTCCCACAAACAGGAGCAGTCCGCTGAGCTTGAAATAGCCGTCCGACAGCCCCAGTCCCTTTTTCTTATGCGGTTTCATCATGGATTATTCTTCGTCTACTTCAAATTTATACCCGACACCCCATACCGTGCGCAGCGCCCAGTGGGGGGAAACGTCTGCCAGCTTTTCACGCAGACGCTTGATATGCACGTCGATCGTGCGGGAATCGCCGTAGTACTCAAAGCCCCATACTTCATCGAGAAGCTGGTCACGGGTGTACACATGATTCGGATTGGAAGCGAGGTAGAACAGCAGTTCCAGTTCCTTGGGGGGCGTATCCAGTACCTTTCCGTTGACACGCAGTTCATAGCGGGTCATGTTGACCACGAGTTTATCATAGCGGACTTCCTTGTTCTCCTCCTGCTCGACAGCGGTCGTTCCCATGCGGCGTGCGATCGCCTTGATACGGGCAATGACTTCCTTGGCATCAAACGGCTTGGAAATGTAGTCGTCTGCACCCAGCTCCAGACCCAGCACCTTGTCAAATGTCTCGTTCTTGGCGGAGATCATGATGATCGGTGCATTGGAATTTTTGCGGATCTCACGGCAGACCTGTCTGCCGTCCATGGAAGGCAGCATAATATCCAGCAGTACAATATCGGGATTGAGTGCATTGAATTTATTGACAGCTTCCTTGCCGTCATTGGAGATAATGACCGAATAGCCCTCCTTCTCCAGATACATCCGTAAAAGATCGCAGATATTCTGGTCATCATCTACTACCAGTACTTTTTCCAGTGCCATGTTAAAAGCTCCTTTCTATGGTATTTTCAGGCAGAACGGATGACAGCACATTCTGTCGGGGGTTCCGTCTGTATTTTTGCAGATATACACAATTTGTTAAAGATACTCATATTAATTATACATGATTTCTTCATGAATTATATGAACATTCTGTGAATATTATGTGAATGCAACGAAAATAATAGAACAGCCTTCGGCGCAAACCGAAGGCTGTAAGGTTACTGTGCATTGATTGCGCCCAGATCCATGACGAAACGGAAGGAAACACGGCGGGAAGCTACATAATCTACCTGACCGTTCGCATCGAATACGGGGTGGTCAGCCGCATAGCCGACAGCCGAGAGCATCGGTGCAAGCCTTGCTGTCGCATCGGTGGTCAGACCGTTGCCCGTGGACTGGCAGAACGCCATTACCTGCTCTGCACGAGCCTGCGAAAGCACCTGATTATGATAGATCAGTCCCGTGGGGTCGGTGTGTCCCTCAATCTCGATCTCCGAGATCATTCCACTGTATTTCTCACTGAATACGACCGATGTGTACGCTTGCAGGAAGAGTCGGAGCATCTGCTCGCCCTCCGGTGTGATCGTGTACTTATCGAACTGGAACAGTACCACAGAATCCAGCGATACCTCGCCCGTATCCCGGTTGACGGTCGCCGCAACGCCCGCCTGTGCAAAGGCATTTTCCAGCTCCGTGTACAACTGTCCGATATTGGTTTGCAGTGCCTCAAGTTCCGCATCGCTGAGATTGGAAAGCTGTTCGGTATCGGCGACACGCAGATTGGTCGTCACCTGCTTGGTATACAGATCTTTGGAACGGTGCGTGTAATTATAAACGTTTTCGCCGTCAAGCAGAATGATGCCGTTGTCATCGCCGTACAGGAACGCCATCTGAATGGCGTGATGTTCGCCGCCGACGTTCCATTTCATACGAAACAGTCCGTCGGGATCTGCTTCATATCCCGTAACCGCACACTGTACCCCATCCACAATGACATACTGACTGTCGGGCGTAATGTTGATCGTCTCAATGCCGTCAAGCACGGGCGAATCCTGTGTGGGGTGGGCATCGTAAATATTGATCTGTGCATCGTCACCGATCAGATCCATCGGCACAAGCGTCACTTCCCCGTCCTGACAGGAAAGCTTCATGCCGTTCTGGTCAAGCGTGAAGCCGAACTGCATGGTATTGCCGCTGAAACTGTAATCGAGTGTGCTTGCCTTGGAATCGAAACTGAAATCACGGATCAGACGGAAACTGATCGTATTGTCCTGCACCGTATAGGCTGCCTGCACCTGAACGGGTTCGCCGTGCGAATCGTAAAAATACATCTGCGCCCACAGATAACCACTCAGGTAATTCAGCGGGGTCACATTGCAGTGCGGTCCGAAATCAATACGGTACGGTACTGCGGAAATACGGGTCGTTGTGCCGGTGATGTTGATATATTCCCTGTCCTGAAGAAAGGCGTCCCTGATCTCGTCCGGCAGAACGGTATTGTCCGTTCCCTGCATACAGTATTTCCCGAAAAAGGACTCCTGCGTACAGTTGTAGCCGCTGAATGCCGTATAAGGGTCGTCCAGATACGCAGATGCTTCACTTTCGGAAACACGCACATGAGCGCCGTCCTCTGCATTGCCTAACTGAAAAAAATGGTCTACAAGCTGATCGGACTTCGCATCAAACCAGCATCCGGTTGCTGACAGACACAATGCTGCCGCTGTCAGCGCACAAAGGGAGTATTTTATGCGCATACTTTCCACCTCTCCGCATTCCTTCGTGATGTCCTGCACGTTCTCCGTTTCCGGAGACAGACTGCATTCTTAGTCATTATATCATATTTATACAAAATTGTCAAGCATTTTGCGAAATCATGTTGGCAGCGTTCTACTGCCCTTTGAAGATCACGATCGGAATGGGCGGGCAGTTCTGACGGTTGACAAAGGGCATTTCCACAACGGTGTACAGATTGCTGTCAAGGGTCGGCAGATAGGCAAGCAGTGCGTCCCGTTCCGCAAATCCCGTTTCCCGTCCGTAATACAGGATCAGGGTCATGATGCCGTCCGTTTTCAGCAGGCGCAGACCCGCTTCGATCGCCTGAATACTGCTTTCGGGCTTGGTAAAGACGTTATGATCGCCGCCGGGCAGCCAGCCGAAATTAAAGGTAATCGCCGAGACAGTACCCGCTTCGGCGTACTGTTCCATGTTGGCATGGCTGTCAAGGATCACAGAAGTACGGTTTTCCATGCCGTTTGCGGCAAGGAGTGCCTTCGTACTGTCAATTGCCCCCTGCTGAATGTCAAACGCCGTCACATACCCCGTTTCCCCGACGAGGTTTGCCAGAAAGAGCGTATCCTTTCCCCTCCCTGCCGTGGCATCAATGCAGCGGTCGCCGTGTCCGACGTGCAGCTCCAGCACATGATGAATGATCTGAAGCGCAGAAAAATGTTTTCTTGCGTCCA
This sequence comes from Oscillospiraceae bacterium, assembly GCA_024699425.1. Classification (GTDB taxonomy): domain Bacteria; phylum Bacillota; class Clostridia; order Oscillospirales; family Ruminococcaceae; genus UBA3855. The sequence continues at coordinate 3,697 of JAILPP010000074.1, forward strand.
TACGTCACCGTGTTTTGCGGATAATCACGCCGTCATTCTTCCAGATGCTCTCTTCGGGAACAACGCCCCGCACACAGCTTGTCGGGTAGATGTTGGAATGCGGACAGATGATCGTTCCGGGGTTGAGGACGCTGTTGCAGCCGACTTCCACGAAATCGCCGAGCATTGCGCCCATTTTCTTCAAGCCTGTTTCAATGCGCTTTCCGTCACAGCGGACACCCACAAGGCTCTTGTCAGACTTGACGTTGGACGTGATCGAACCTGCTCCCATGTGGGACTTGTAGCCCAGAATGCTGTCACCGACATAGTTGTAATGCGGTGTCTGCACGTTGTCAAAGAGAATGACATTTTTCAGCTCCACGGAGTTGCCGACCACGCAGTTTTCCCCGATCAGAGCGCTTCCTCGGATGAACGCACAGTGCCGTACCTCGGTATTCGCTCCGATGATGCAGGGCGCTCCCAGATATGCAGACGGGAATACGTTTGCCGACTTATGTACCCAGACGTGTTCCGCAGGTCGGTCATATTCGGACGGGTCGAGCTTCTCTCCCAATGCAAGAATCAGATCGGAGATGCCCCTGAGCGCTTCCCACGGGTATACAAATTTGCGCAGATAATCTGCTGCGATGGTATGTGTGAGGTCATACAGTGCCTCGATGGTGATATTTTCCATAGTTGTTCCTCCAGATTATTTCTTTCCGTAACTCCACTGCAATCCCCAGTGGTAGGTCTGATCCATCAGCGGTTTGCTCTCGAAATACTGCACGAGTTTCTCCACGCTGAATCCGCCGTTTCCGTTGTTTTCAAGCAGTGCGACCGCACAGATCTTCCGGCTCGGATGATACTCGTCCAGACGGACGATGATCTCCGGATTGCCGGGACATTTCACCGTTGCGATGCCCTTTGCCTCCGACCAGTTGACTGCGCCCTCATAGATCGAAGTATAGACCAGAATGCGCTGTATCTGTGCGATGCGTTCGCCGTTGATGCGCAGGTTCTCGCCCTCGCTGCTTGCGCCGCTGCGGTCGTCGCCGTCCAGTGCGATATAGGGGCGATTCTGCAAAGAGCCGAATTTCCGTCCGATTGCCTGTACTGCGCCCTTGCTGCCGTCTGTCAGTTCATAGAGACATTCCAGATCGAGGTCGATCGCATTGCTGAACAAGCCGAGCAGACCTTTTCGCTCCGGCTGACTCCAGTTGAGATTGATGAGAATTTCCCCAAGTGAACCGCTTTCCTGTTTGGCAAGACTGACTTTCTGTCCCTTGCGCAGTTCCACTTTGGCAGGTCTCTGCGGTGCAGGGGACGGCTGTTCGGGAACATAGGGCGGCACGGGAGTTGGCGGCGGTGTAGGGACAAGTTCTCTGACCGGAACAGGTGCGGGGGCAGCAATATCGTCCAGTGTGTCCAGCTCGCTGCCGACACTGCGGAACAGTTCACGGATACCGCCTTCCCAGCCGCTTGCGGGAATGCCGATGCGCCATTCGTCCTTCCGATAGAGTTCGGCGGCGATGACCGCACGTTCCCTGCTGAAATCGCTGCCGTTCAGATGCAGCTTCATCAGGGGCGTACCGTTCTGGCAGACTGTCAGATCAAAGGCTTCGATCTGTCCCATTGTGCTGCTGCCCTCGATGCAGACGGCAAACCGCAGTCTGCCGATCTCTGACGGCAGCAATGCGGGACGGACGGAAAATTCCGTTGCCTCTCCCTGCACACGGCTGCGCACAGCCTCCTCCGGTGATGCGGTCTGATGATAGAAGATCACATAACGTTCGTTTGTCAGCTTGTCCTGTGCATCGGTACCGATGCAGCAGACATCATAGACACCGCCGCCGCTGACCTCCATCCGAATGACGATCTCCTGTTCTGTTTGCATATGATCCGACAGCTTCCCGCGGAAACCTCTCACAAGTTGCACCATGTTCCTGTATTCCTCCTTTGAAGCTGTAAATGAACACTTCAGGCGGTGACCCGGTATTGGGGGGCTGCTCGCCCTGCACCCGCATCGCTTTTGTATATGCGCTCATTTACAGTTTATTCCTATTTCTCCTGCATTGCAGGCGGTTACTTCTATTATAGCACAACTATGCGGCTTTGGCAAGAGCGTTTTTCGGTTTGTGTTTCAGGATTCTTCCAGAAGATGATGCAGCAGCAGGGCAGTCATGCCGTGATAGGAATGCATCCCCTCCGTGATGCCGTTGACTTTCAGGGAAGCATCCATCATTTTTTCGGCGGTATCGCTGACAAGCTGCGTGGGAATCACTTCATCTGTGTCCTTGTGGGTATCCCAGTACTCCTCCGGCACAAAGGCATACATATCCCGACACACACCCGGAGAACAGCTTTCCCGGATTGTGTAATATTCCTGCCATGCCTGTTCGTCCTCTCCGAAATCCACGTCCAGCCATTCAAGCGCACAGATCAGGGCGGAGTAGCGGAAATCGTGGCTCTCACTCGTCATGCACGCAAGGAAGGCATAATAGCCCGCCTCGTCCTCGAAGATGTTGCCTTTCAGGTGGGTGTATTCATGGCAGACCGTCACGGGGAGATTGACTTCATAGACAACGGGATTGTAATTTGCTTCCATCGAATGCGGATAGTAGATGCCGAGCAGATTCTGCTGCGAAAAGAAATAGGCATGATGAATCGGCTTGGCATCGGGATAATATCCCCTGTACTGCGGGTATTCCCGTGAAAGGCGTTCCATGCAGGCTTTTGCCTCCTGCATCAGATCTTCCGAAAGGATCATGTAGCCGTTTTCATCCCGTGCGACCTGTTCGCTTTCCGCATTTGCCGCCGTGACCAGTTCCCGCACGGCGGAGAGTACCTGCTTGTTGGAATATTCCACGTCTCCGAGTGTCTGACTGAGCTGCGTTCCCTGATACAGCACTAGAAAGCGCATGGTCACGATCACAGCGACCCATGTACCGATCCAGCCGTAGACCTGCGCCGCAATGCTGAGAATGTGCAGTTTCCTGTCTTTTCCGAACAGCAGCACCAGCGGAAGTCCGATCACGGGCAGAGCGATCAGAACAACTGTGCCCACGATCATCCACTCCCCGACCGAAAACGGGAATATTCCCGAAACACGGCTCCAGAAACCGGAGATCAACGGGAACACGGCGGAAATATACCAGTCAGTCAGCGGGCGGCTCAGTCTTGCCGCCAGATTGACAAGCAGCATCAGCACCCAGATGCCGCCCATGATCCACAGGGAAATATTTCTGCGCTTCATGGCATTATGTATAGGGCGCAAAGCAGATGTTCATGTCCACGTCACCCTCCACGCCGGGAACATGACCGTCCGAACAGTACTGCCAGATGCGGTAGTCGTAATAATAGGTTGCCCTGTCGCCGTATTCCGCAAGCCAGAAGTCATAATCCCGCAGACGGGGCAGATCGAATTTCAACAGAGAAAGGCGCTTGTTCTGGTAGATCATGGGCTGATAACCTGCCTGACGGATACGGTCACAGAAGGCAACTGCGCAGTCTGTGAGCGTATCCACGCCGATGCTGTCGGTGCGGGCGGCATCGTCGGGAACCATTTCCCAGTCGTAGACAACGGGATATTCCAGTTCGGTATCACCGAGGAGCGAGAGGGTCAGTTCGGCTTCCTCGACGGCTTCTTCTTTGGAGACTGCCTGCGAATAGAAGTAGCAGCCGACTTTCAGCCCCGCCGCCTTTGCGCCCTGCAAATTCTGCGCAAAATAAGTATCAGTGACAAGTTCGCCGCTGCCGTATCCGCGGAATCCGCAGCGGATAAACGCGAAATCAACGCCTGCTGCTTTGACAGCGTTCCAGTCGATGCTGCCCTGATACGAGGAAACATCAATGCCCAGTGCGGACGTGATCTTCTTGTCCTGCAAGTAGAACATCTGTCCGTTGCGGGAGACATAATTCTGCGGGTCACGCTCACAGGCGGGAACATCGGAGAGAACAGGCAGCCACGCCTGCCCGACACCCGGCATATCGAGATAGATCTTGTTGCCCGTCACACGGTAGTTGGCTTTTTCGTCGAGGTAATCGGCAGAGATCTGCCCGTCCACGACATTCAGGGACGCTTCCTCCGCATCGTGCGGAATCTGCGTATAGACCAGCCACATAATGATACCCAGCAGCCCCATGATCGTAACCGACTGCAAGGCGATAATCAGTTTGATTTTCAGGTTCATACCTTGCCTCCTTCCATACCCTTTCAGTATAACATATTTCGACAGATTTGTAAAGAAGAAAAAGAAGGCAGTCTGTCATTCGGATTCTATGCGGCAGGGCAGCAAAAAAGAGCTGCCGTCCGGAAACGGCAGCTCTCTGTGTACAGGATTTGCAGAACTTACTTCAGCTCTACAGTTGCGCCAGCCTCTTCGAGTTTAGCCTTCAGCTCCTCAGCCTCAGCCTTGGAAGCAGCTTCCTTCAGAGTCTTCGGGCAGCCCTCAACAGCTTCCTTAGCCTCCTTCAGACCGAGACCCAGGATGTCCTTGACAGCCTTGATAACGCCCATCTTCTTGTCGCCGAAGCCGGTCAGAACTACGTCAAACTCGGTCTTCTCCTCAACAGCAGCACCTGCGCCGCCTGCTGCCGGAGCAGCTGCAACAGCAGCAGTTACGCCGAACTCTTCCTGGATAGCCTCAACCAGCTCTGCCAGTTCCAGAACGGAGAGAGCCTTGATA
>JAILPP010000093.1 GCA_024699425.1 Oscillospiraceae bacterium
TATGGGCATTTCTGCCGTTCCGATCTCGATCAATATGTCCCGCTACGACATCTACCGCCACAACTACACCGCCGAGATCGAAGCCATCCGCAAACGTTATGACATTCCCGTGGAACTGCTGCACGTTGAGATCACCGAATCGTCTGCGATCGGCGGCATGGAGCTTGTCTCAAATGTCCTGTCCGAGCTGCACAAAGTCGGCTACGTTGTCGAAATGGACGATTTCGGCAGCGGCTATTCCTCGCTCAACGTTCTCAAAGACCTTGACGTGGACGTTATCAAGCTCGATATGCGCTTTTTAAGCGGCAAGGTCGGCGGCAGAGGCGGCACGATCATCAGTTCCGTTGTGCAGATGACCAAATGGCTCGGCACGCCCGTCGTCGCAGAAGGCGTGGAAACGGTCGAACAGGCAGACTACATGAAGAGCATCGGGTGCAGCTACATTCAGGGCTATCTCTATTCCAAGCCCGTCGAAGAACCCGAATTTCTGCGGAAACTGCGTGATATTGACCATGAACCTGTCGTGGCGGCAGTCGATCTCATCAACACCATGAATTCCTGCCGCTTCTGGGATCCCAATTCGCTCGAAACGCTGATCTTCAATCAGTACGTCGGCGGGGCGGCGATCTTCTCCTACTGCAACGACAAGCTCGAACTGCTGCGCGTCAACCAGAAGTACATGAAGGAGATCGGCATGAATATGTCCGAGAAGGATGTACTCGGCTTAGACCCGTGGGAGTGGTTCGATGAGGACAACCGTCGGCGCTTCACCGATGCGATTCAGCACGCCATTCATTCCCGTGACGAGGTTGCCTGCGATACATGGCGCATGGTTTGTTCCCGCACCTGCGGCATGGAGCAGATCTGCCTGCACACGGAAATGCGTGTCATCGGTCAGGCGGGTGACCAGTATCTGTTCTATGCGCTCATCAAGGACGTGACCGCCGAAAAGAAACGCTATGATGCGCTTTATGACAGCGAACGCCGTTTCCGCTTTGCCAGCGAACAGGCAAATGTCTATGCATGGGAGTACACGTTTTCCAACAAGCAGATGCGTCCGTGTTTCCGCTGTATGCGTGACCTCGGTCTGCCTGCGCTCGTGGAGAATTATCCCGAACCTGCGATTGAAATGGGGATCTTTCCGCCGGACTATGCGGATTTCTATCGGGAGTATATGCGCCAGCTTGAACAGGGCATTGAACCCGAACCTGCCATTATTCCGCTGACGGTCGGACGTGTTCCCTTCTATATCCGCTACACGATCGAACGTGACGAGAACGGCAAGCCCCTCAAGGCTTACGGCTCTGCAACTCTTGTCGTGGACGATGAGAAGGAAAAACAAAAATAATATAATAAAATGCTTGCATTGGTGCAGTTTTTGTGGTATAATATTCATCATGGGGAAATATTGCAGGCATACAATCAAACGATTGTGCGTGTCGGTTTGGACAAAATGCACAGATACGGAGGAAGTTATCACATGAGAATTTTAATTGTTGACGATAGTGTCATGAGCTGCGGACAGCTTGTCCGCATGACATCGGTACTGTTCAAGGATGCGGATATCCGCTATGTCCTTGATGCACAGAAAGCGATCAAATATCTGGAACAGAACAAGACGGACATCGTTCTGACCGATGTGGATATGCCCTATATTGACGGCTTTGAACTGGAGCATATGATCCGTGACCAGTTCCCTGACGTGTGCGTTTACTTCGAGACGGGCACAACGCCTGCATATATGAAGAGCATGGGGATTCCTGCCGGAAAATGTCTCTTCAAGCCGTTTACCGCCAAGGCGTTGCAGGATCTCCTCTGCGACTGGCTGCAATGATCTGCACGACAAAAAAGCTCTCCTGCACGGAGAGCTTTTCTTTATGTCCGCAAGAGTGAATCAATGCGGCGATCCAGTGCGGTGATGACCTGTTCCAATGACCAGAGATGCCAGATTTCCGATGCCGCACAGGTCTTGTCTGCAAGGGTGATGAGCCAGCTTTCCTTGTATTTCGGAAACGGAAAACACAGCGGGAACATATGCTTGCGGATAATATCCCGTTCCTTGTCGTTCAGTTCAAAATCCCGTTCGGCATTGGCAAGGGCAATTTTCGGATGATTGATCGTGTGGCGATGCCCTGCCGCCGCCTTGTCATGCCAGTCGTACAGGAAATAATCATGCAGCAGACAGCCCCGCACAAGAGAACGCCTGTCCACGTCCGCATGAAAAAAATCCGCCCAGCGCAGTGCAACATATGCCACACAGATCGAATGCGTGTAACAGTTCGTCCTGCCGTGCTGCATGAAATCACGTTCCGACTGAAACCCCGCCGAACACAGAACATCTTCCCCGTAAGTCAGCACCTGTCCGATCAGCGCTTCCCTTGCCTTAATGCTGTAAAACGGTTCTTCTTTATAGTGCAGTAAAAGATGATGTGCCATCCGATCACTCCTTGCGCTGTTGTCATTGTTTCTCATTTATTATACTATATTTCTGACGGCTTGTCAAGCGGCAGATCTTTTCGGACACGGCGCTTTCATTTTTCGTACAGGAAATTTTAACCAAATTTTCACACAGACTTCTTGACTTTTCTCTCTGTTTATGCTATAATATTGGATAGAAAACGGAATTTGGTGTGATGACGATATTACTCAGGATTATTTTTCCACCTTTACCACAAATAGAAAACGTGCTGACGGGGCGTGTCCCTGACGGCACGTTTTCTTTTTTTTCAAAAACCCCTTGACAAATACTCTATGATGTGCTATACTATATTTGCAGTCAATATTATACGACGTATAATATTGAGGTGAAAACAATATATCGGAGGTGATGGTATGTTCCCGATCAGTGCAGCCCTGCTTGATGCGATGGTGCTTTCCCTCGTCTCACGGGAGGAAACCTACGGCTACAGGATCACGCAGGATATGCAGTCAGCGGCAAAAGTATCGGAATCCACGCTCTATCCCGTCCTGCGGCGCTTGCAGAAAAACGGCGCACTTGAAACGTTCGACCGTGCCTACATGGGGCGCAACCGCAGGTATTACCGCATTACCGCCCTCGGTCAAGCCATGCTGCGGCAATACCGCATCGACTGGGAGGAACATAAAACACAGGTCGATCACATCATCAAGGAGGAACCCGAAAATGAACAAAGATGATTTTCTTGCACAGCTCGATGCCTATCTCTATACGCTGACCACGGAAGAGCGTGAAAGTGCAGTCTCCTATTATCGGGAATATCTCGAAGAAGCAGGCGCTGATGCCTATGCCGCCATTGAAGCGCTCGGCTCGCCGCAGTCCGTTGCGGAACGTATCATACAGGAACTCAATGAGGGGCGTGTCTCCTATGCGGAGGAAATGCACACCGATTACAGCTACATTTCCCCTGACGGAAACGGTTCGTCTCCGTCGGGAAATCACCTCGGCAGAACCATTCTGGTCATCTGCCTGACGTTCCCGATCTGGATCACGATTCTGAGCATCTGGTTTGCGGTTGCCGTTTCCCTGTTCTGTATTCCGCTGGCGTTTGCCGCCGTGACGATCGCCGCACCTGTTCAGGGTATCATGAATTATGCGGACGGTATGCCCGGACAGGGGTTATGGTACATTGGCATCGGCATCACTTCGCTCGGCATTCTGCTCCTGCTGTGGAAACTGTGCTGGAACTGCGTAAAATATTCCGCCCTCGGTATCGGCGGACTTATCAGAAAATGTGTCAATCTGCTTATGGGAAAGGAGTAATTTATCATGAATAAAACATACTGGATCATTTCGGCAATTATCACGCTCTGCGGTCTTACGGTCATGTCACTCGGCGCAAAACAGATGAAAACAGAAGCAAAAACAGTTTCAGATCCCGAACAGATGGAATTTACTGACGTGCGTTCCATTCATCTGGAAATCAAAAGTTCGGAAGTGGAGCTGTACGCCGCTGAGGGTGCGGAATCGACAAAGATTTCCGTCATCAATGCCCCCGCTTCATTCAAAATGGAAGAGAATATTTCCAATGAAAACGGCGTTCTCACCATCAAGGAAAATACAGACCGTTTCAATTTTGTGGATTTTGATTTTCTTTCCCAAGAACCGAAAATGAAAACCGTCATCACCGTTCCCGCAGGTGTGGATTATGAGGAAATTCACGTCAAAGTCGGTTCGGGTGACGTGACCGATATGCACGGTATTTCGGCGGACGATCTGATGATTACGATTGGTTCGGGCGATGCGGAGATTCACGATATGCGCATTCTCGGCGGCAGTGAGATCAGGCTCGGCACAGGAGATATTATCATGCAGGGTATGGAAATGTTCGGCGGCACGGAACTCAAAAGCGGTTCGGGAGATGCTGAACTGAGACACTGCTATCTTGCCGACGGCGTGAATATCGACTACGGCAGCGGCGAATGTTCCATGGAAAATGTGGAAGTCATCGGTGATCTGGAGGTCAAATTCGGTTCGGGCGACATGAACGTTTCCGCAATGGAAGTCAGCGGTGTCACAACAATGAAGTACGGTTCGGGTGATCTGGAACTGAACAGCTTCACGCCGGGCGAAAGCACGGAGCTTCAGTTCAGTTCGGGCAGTGCGGACATTTCCCTGACAGGCAGCCGTGAGGATTACGCTTTCCGCACAAAAGCAGGCAGCGGCGACATCACCATCGGAGGCGAAGATTCCAACAATTACAATGGCGGCAGCGGCAAACCGTTTTCGATCACTGTCGGTTCGGGTGACATCAACGTGTCATTTGAGCAGTAATATGCAAGACGGCGGCTCGGTATTGGGGGGCTACTCGGCGAACGCCCCCGTCCCCTCTGTCTCGTTCCTCGACATCTCCCCACCTCGTGGGAAGTCCACCCCAAACCCCCTCGGCATAAGCAGACAGCCAGCGAGGAACGAGCGCCGCTGGTCGCTTATACAGAGTAGGGGAATGATTCCCCTGCACCCTCATCGCTTTTTCAAATTTTCAAAAAAATTTTAAAAACCCCTTGACAAATGATTTGGTTTGTGATATAATATCTCATGGTGGTAAACGAGAGATTCACCAATACCCCATAAAGATCTGGGTGTGGCGCAGTTGGTAGCGCGCTACCTTGGGGTGGTAGAGGCCGTGGGTTCAAGTCCCGTCACTCAGATTGTATTTTATGTCGCAGCCGTTATCCTTCGTGGGATGCGGCTGCTTTCCTTTTTTCATACCGAAAACAAATGCGGTGTCGTGGAAAATTCCCGATACCGCATTTGTGCTTATTGCTGTCAAAATGAAAAAGCGATGAGGGTGCAGGGGAATCATTCCCCTACTCTGTATAAGCGACCAGCCGCGCTCGTTCCTCGCTGGCTGTCTGCTTATGCCGAGGGGGTTTGGGGTGGACTTCCCACGAGGTGGGGAGATGTCGAGGAACGAGACAGAGGGGACGGGGGCGTTCGCCGAG
>JAILPP010000085.1 GCA_024699425.1 Oscillospiraceae bacterium
GAATGCAGACTGTCAGAATATAAAAAGCGATGCGGGTGCAGGGCGGTCACCGCCCTGCCGAGGGGGTTTGGGGGGCGAGTAGCCCCCCAATACAACGATCATAGCATTATTTTTTCCGATGCGTTTCAAGTGTTCCTGTACCGTGACCGGAAACGGAAAGACGGGTCAGCGCACGCTGTAATTTCAGGTTGGCACGTTCAAGTCTGTCGGGTTCGTCCTTGGCAGCCTCGATTTTGGCAAGCGCATCCTGACGGGAACGCTCTGCCCAGTCGGGGTCGATCTCCTCTGCCCACTCGGCAGCCGAGGTCATGACGGTCGTCCGTTCGTCCGAAACCTTGATGACACCGCCCGCAACCGCCGCCCTGCGGAAATCGCCGTTTTCCATTTTCACGGAGAGCGCACCGGGTCGCAGAAGTGCGGCATAGAGCGTATGCCCTGCAAGAATCCCGACATCACCCTCGGTTGTGCGGGCAATGACTTCCTGCACCTCGCCGTCAAATACCGTGCGGTCGGGCGTGATGATAATAAAACGGAAGGTTTTCATGTCGTATCTCCTTATGCGGTTACTCCTGCATATTCTTTGCCTTTTCTACTGCTTCGTCAATAGAGCCGACAAACAGGAACGCCGATTCCGGCAGGTCGTCATGCCTGCCCTGAATGATCTCCTGAAAACCGCGGATCGTTTCTTTCAGCGGGACGTATTTGCCCTGCATTCCCGTGAACTGCTCCGCTACAGAGAACGGCTGCGACAGGAAACGCTGCACCTTTCTGGCACGCTGTACTGTCTTTTTATCTTCCTCGGACAACTCATCCATACCCATAATGGCGATGATGTCCTGCAATTCGTTGTAGCGCTGGAGAATGGACTGTACGGCTCTTGCCGTCTCGTAATGCTCCTTGCCGACAACTTCCGGCGCAAGAATACGGGAAGTCGATTCCAGCGGGTCAACTGCGGGATAGATACCGAGGGAAGCAATACTCCTGGAAAGCACGGTCGTAGCATCCAGATGTGCAAATGTGGTTGCGGGAGCCGGGTCGGTCAGATCGTCTGCGGGAACGTAGACCGCCTGAACAGACGTGATCGAGCCTTTGTTGGTCGAGGTGATGCGTTCCTGCAATGCGCCCATTTCGGTTGCAAGCGTCGGCTGGTAGCCAACCGCAGAGGGCATACGTCCGAGCAGTGCGGAAACTTCCGAGCCTGCCTGCGTGAAACGGAAAATATTGTCAATAAAGAGCAATACGTCCTGCCCTTCCTTGTCACGGAAATACTCCGCCATGGTCAGACCGGAAAGTCCGACACGCATTCTGGCTCCGGGCGGTTCGTTCATCTGACCGTACACGAGAACGGTCTTTTCGAGAACACCGCTTTCCTTCATTTCGTTGTAGAGGTCGTTGCCCTCACGGGTACGTTCACCGACACCTGTGAACACCGAAATACCGCCGTGCTGGTTGGCAACGTTGTTGATAAGCTCCTGAATCAGTACGGTCTTGCCGACACCCGCACCGCCGAACAGTCCGATTTTACCGCCGCGGAGATAGGGTGCGATCAGGTCAATGACCTTGATGCCCGTTTCAAGAACTTCATTGGAACCTGTCTGTTCCTCATAGCTGGGGGCTTCACGGTGAATTGCCCACCTCTCTTCCGTATCGGGAGCAGGCTTCTCGTCAATGGCTTCACCGAGGAGATTGAACATCCGTCCGAGTGTCTGCGGACCGACCGGAACTGTGATCGGCGCACCTGTGTCCACGGCGTCCATGCCCCGCACAAGACCGTCTGTCGAACCCATCGAGATGCAGCGCACAATGTCGTCACCGATGTGCTGTGCAACCTCGATCACGAGCTTCTGTCCGTGATTATCAATGGTAATGGCGTTGAGCAGACGGGGCAGATTCTCTTTCGGAAATCTGACATCGACAACTGCGCCGATGATCTGCACAATTTTTCCTGTATTCTGCATAATGATAATATCCTTTCAGGAGGATTTTGCAAATGGTAATATCATTCCAGTGCATTGGCACCGCCGACAATCTCTGTCAGCTCCTGTGTGATCGCACCCTGACGGGCACGGTTATACTGGAGTGAGAGCTTGTCGATCATATCCGTGGCGTTGTCCGTGGCATTTTCCATTGCTGTGCGGCGGGCTGCCTGTTCGGAAGCGTAGCTTTCCACGATCGCACCGTACACAAGCCCTGCGACATACTGCGAAACGAGTTTGTCAAACAGCACTTCGGGAGAAGGTTCATACTCCACGGCACAGCGCCTCGGATTCGCACCGGGCATACGGGTCAGGGGAATCACGTTCATGCACTGTGCCACCTGCGAGATCGGCGAAACATAGTTCGTGAACACAAGTTCCACATTCTGAATGGACTCATGCCGCTTGTAAGTCGAGATCACCAGCTCTGCGATGTCCATAGCAAGGTAGATATTCGCCTGTTCTGCGATATGGTCATAGCTTTTCAGGATCTTGACTTCACGGCGGGTAAAGTAATCCACCGCTTTCTGACCGATGGGCAGAACAATGGGATTGCCGCCTTTTGCGTTTGTCTCGTCGATGCGTGCCTGTGCGATTTTCAGCACATTGGAGTTGAAACCGCCTGCCAGTCCCCTGTCACCTGCAATGACGATCAGAAGAACTGCACCGTTGTCCATGCGCTTGTGGACAAACTGCGAATCGAAATACGGATCTTCGGAGGCAATTTCCGCCATGAGCTTATAGGTCTGCTCGAAAAACGGCTGTGCTGCCTCTGCCCGTTCCTTCGCACGGCGGAATTTGGAAGATGCCACCAGTTCCATCGCCTTGGTGATCTGCATGGTGCTTTCCACAGAATGAATCCGCCGTTTGATATCCTTTAAGTTCGGCATAGCTTATACCTCGGCACTGTACTGACCACCGAAGGCGACCAGTGCTTCCTGCAAGCGGGATTCGTTTTCGGGTGTCAGATCTTTGGTGTCAAGAATATTTTGCAGTACGTCCGCCTGTTCATCACGCATATAGGCAAAGAGCTTTTCCTGATAGTCCTTGATCTTTGCAACGGGAACATTTTTCAGGTAGCCCTTGGTGACAGCATAGATGATAACGACCTGCAATTCTACGGGAACGGGAGAATTTCTGTCCTGTTTGAGGACTTCCACGATACGTTCGCCCATGGAAAGGCGGTTCTTGGTATCCTGATCGAGGTCGGAGCCGAACTGCGAGAATGCCTGCAATTCACGATACTGGGAATAGCTCAGTTTCAGAGAACCGGAAACTTTCTTCATCGCCTTGATCTGCGCCGCAGAGCCGACACGGGAAACGGAGATACCGGGATTGACCGCAGGACGGACACCCGCATTGAACAGATCGGTTTCCAGAAAGATCTGTCCGTCCGTAATGGAGATGACATTGGTCGGGATATACGCAGAAACGTCACCTGCCTGTGTCTCAATGATCGGGAGCGCCGTCAGAGAGCCGCCGCCGTAGGTCTCGTTATAAGAGCAGGCACGTTCGAGCAGACGGGAATGCAGATAGAATACATCACCCGGATATGCCTCACGTCCCGGCGGACGTTTGAGCAGAAGGGAAAGCGCACGGTAAGCCACGGCGTGCTTGGAAAGATCGTCATAGATACACAGGACATCCTTTCCCTGATCGAGGAAGTACTCACCCATTGCACAGCCCGAATACGGCGCAATATACTGCAAGGGGGCAAGTTCGGAAGCTGTTGCGGAAACGATGATCGTATAGTCCATCGCACCTGCTCTTTTGAGTGTCTCAGCGACATTGGCAACGGTCGAACGCTTCTGTCCGATCGCCACATAAATACAGATGATGTTCTGTCCCTTCTGGTTGATGATCGTGTCAAGGGCGATTGCGGTCTTGCCTGTCTGACGGTCGCCGATAATCAGTTCACGCTGTCCTCTGCCGATGGGGATCATAGAGTCAATTGCCTTGATACCGGTTTGCAGGGGCTTGTGAACGGACTTTCTGGTGATGACACCCGAAGCCACTTTTTCGATCGGTGCGGTCTTGTCAGTGTCAATGGGACCTTCGCCGTCGATCGGCTGACCGAGCGCATTGACGACACGTCCGAGGAGTGCATCACCGACAGGAACGGACATGATCGTTTTTGTCCGCTTGACAGAGCTGCCCTCCTTGATGTCCGCATCTGAGCCGAGCAGAACAGCACCCACGCTGTCCTCCTCCAGATTCAGAGCCATACCGTAAGTACCGTTTTCAAACTGTATCAGCTCGCCGGACATGCACTGTTCCAGACCGTGGATATTGGCAATACCGTCACCGACCGTAATGACTGTCCCGACATCGGACAGCTCAATCTTCGACTGATAATGTTTGATCTGGTCTTTAATAATGCTGGATATTTCATCCGGGCGTAAATTCATACTTGCACCTCAATTCCATGCCTTTACGCATGATTCTTAAACTGCTGCATTCTTGTGCGCAGGGAATTGTCCATGCGGGTATCGCCGTACTGCACGACCATACCGCCAAGAAGAGACGGATCCACGGACTCCCGCAGCTCTACGGTTTTGCCAAGTTTCCTGCCGAGAACGGATTTCAGTTCTTCACGCTGACTGTCATCGAGCGCAACTGCCGAAGTGACAAACACTTCCGCAATGCCGAACGCCTTGTGATAGAGCTTGTTGAAATCCGCACGGATCTCCTGCAATCTGCGGAAGCGGTGTTTCTCCACGAGCAGACAGAGAAAATTCTCCGTAATGCCTGCCCCGTCACCGATCACACGGCGCAGAATGGCGATCCGTTCGGAAATATCAAGTGTCGGAACATCGACCAGTTCCGTAAATTCGGGATGCTGTGCCATGACATCTGCCGCCTCATTGAGTTCCCTGTAGACCTGTGTCTCACGGTGTTCCTCCTGTGCCAGCAGAAATAAGCCCTCGGCGTACACCTTACCTACTGTCTGCTGTGTCATGACTGCTCACCCTCGGTACCGATCTCCTGCATGAAGTCCTCGATCAGACGGTCATGATCTTCCTTGTCGATCTCCTTCTCCATGATCTTCTGTGCAAGCTCCATTGCCAGATCTGTGATCTCGCCCTGTAAAGCCTGCTTTGCCTGTACGCTCTCCCGTTCCGTTGCAGCGGCTGCTTTTTCGCGGACATCAGCAGCTTCTGTTCTTGCTTCGGAAATAATCAGGTCGCCCTCAAGCTGTGCCTTCTTCTCGGCACGGCTGATGAGTTCGGCTGCCTCTTCCTTTGCGCCTGCGAGAGCCTGTGCATATTTTTCCTTGTCGGAATTGGCAGCAGCAAGTGCGTCATCCGCTTTGGAGTAGGTCGAGGAGACTTCCTGCTGACGTTTGGCTAAAATCGCATCGACTCTTTTGAAGAGAATCAGCTTGAACGCCAGAAAGATCAGCAGTGTGTTGATGAGCGTAAAGAGGATCGTACCGACATCAATGGTCAAAAAATCCAGATTCAGATTCAAAGCCGTACCCTCCCTGTCGGGGCTGTCAGGACAGCTTGCCGATGAACGGATTTGCGAACATCAGCAGCAGTGCCACGAGCAGAGCATAGATACCGGTAGACTCCGCAACGGCGCAGCCGATGAACATGGTTCTGGTAACAGCACCGGAGCTTTCCGGCTGTCTGCCGATGGATTCGCACGCCTTACCGACGGCGTAACCTTCACCGATACCGGGTCCGATACCGGCGATCATAGCGGTGCCGGCACCGAGTGCGGAAGCTGCAAGTACGATGGCTTCTCTGTAATCAATGTTTCCCATAAAAAGACCTCCAGAATGTATTTGGTTGTAATTCACAAAGCATAAAGATGATTTACGCTTCGTTTCTGCCGTCGGCATTGGAAATATACGCCATTGTCAGCATGATGAAAACAAATGCCTGCATAAATCCGCTGAACAGGTCAAAGTAGAGCGAAAGCACCGCCGGAACGCCGATGGTCAGAAATGCCACACCGACAGCTTTGGTCACGGCGGACAGTGCAAAATACAGCAGGCTGGTGATGACCATGCCGCTGACCACGTTGCCGAAGTGACACAGGCTCATAGAGACGGGCGTGGAAACTTCGCTGAGGACGTTGATCGGGAGCATGACCGGAACGGGGTCTATGTAGCCTTTCAGGTAGCCGCCGATGCCGTGTGTGCGGATGTTGGTTCCGTGGATGAGGACGAAGGTGACGAGCGCCCATGCAAGCGGGGCATTGAAATCCGCTGTGACACTGCGCAGACCGAGCATACTGACAAGGCTTCCCGTGATCGAGAACGTGAACAGTGCTGCAATATACGGTGCGAAGGAATGCCAGTGTTTCCCCATGGTATCATCGACCAGACCGTACACAGTGCTGACGATCCATTCCGCTGCGACCTGACGTTTGGAGATGTTGTTGGTTTTCAGGTCTTTGGTGAGCCACAGAAGCAGCAGCGTCACGGCTAAGAGAATGCCCCAGCTTATGACGATGGTTTCGGTGAGGTTGATCGTCAGACCGCCGATGTCAAATGACAGCAGCACACCGGGACCCTTGACATCAATGCCGTCCGGGGAACCCCGGAAAAAATCACTGATTTGCAAGAATTACATCACTCCTTTTCTGAGGGACGATTCTGATGGCAGAATGTTCCTATGCTTTGAATGACAGATAGCAGAAAATCAGCTTGGGGTACAGAAACGGGATCACAGCAGCGATTGCACTGATCTGCGGCAGTTTCAGCGCCGAAGCGATGACCGCCGAAGCGATCAGCAGGCGCAGCAGATAGCCGCCGAGTGTGTTTTTCCTGCCATGATAGACCGCGTTCTGAACGGCACGGCGCAACAGCAGGAGATTTGTGTACATACCCGCACTTCCGAGCAGAAGTCCGAGCGGTATGCGCAAAGTCATTCCGATGCACAGCACCGAAACGCCCCAGAGGAGCAAATCCAGCACGACCGTAAAGACCGCCGCAGTACGCAGTTCCCGATGCAGTTCTTCCATGCTCTCCCTCCCGTATCTGCCAATCCGCTGTATGGCTGGCGAAAACGTATCAGCCACACATACACTATTATACAGCGAAAAGGTGTATTTGTCAAGTGATATGAACAGAAATCAAAAAATAAAAAGTCCCGCCAGATCTGACGGGACTTATATGGCAGGGGCAACAAGGATCGAACTCGTGACACGCGGTTTTGGAGACCGCTGCTCTACCAGCTGAGCTATACCCCTTTATTCGACTTTATTATTATAGCACGTTTGCAATCATTTGTCAAGTGTTTTTTTCAAATTTTTTGAAAAAATTTTTTGTGAAGAATGTAGGACATACAATCCCCGTTTTTATACTTATAACTATAAATGAGCATAGACTTTCAAAATGCACAAAAGCGATGTGGGTGCAGGACGGTCACCGCCCTGCCGAGGGGGGCGAGTAGCCCCCAATCTCACGTTGCAGGAATGCCCATTCAGAGCTTATACGAGCAGGTCAGCCGTGCGCAGGAGAAGTTCTTCTGTCTTTTCCCAGCCGAGGCACGGGTCGGTGATGGATTTGCCGTATACGCCCTCACTGATCTTCTGGCAGCCGTCCACCAGATAGCTTTCCACCATGAAGCCCTTGACCATATGGCGGATGTCAGAATTATGACGGCAGCAGTGTAGCACTTCGGAAACGATGCGGGGCTGTTCGAGATACTGTTTGCCGGAGTTGGCGTGGTTCGTGTCCACGATCACCGCAGGGTGAACAAGCTGTTTTTCCGTATAGTAACGGTGTGTCAGCAAAAGATCTTCATAGTGATAGTTCGGCTGAGATTCGCCGTGCTTGTTGACAAATCCACGCAGAATCGCATGAGCCAGCGGATTTCCCGTTGTTCGCACTTCCCAGCCGCGGTACAGGAACGTATGACCGGACTGCGCCGCATAGATCGAATTGAACATGACATTCAGATCACCGGACGTGGGGTTCTTCATGCCTGCGGGAATGTCCATGCCCGAAACGGTCAGGCGGTGCTGCTGATCTTCCACGCTTCTTGCACCGACTGCCACATAACTGAGCAGATCGGAGAGGTAACGGTAATTTTCGGGATACAGCATTTCATCTGCACAGGTAAAGCCCGTTTCCTCGATCGCACGGCGGTGCAGTTTGCGGATGGAGAGCAGACCTTCCAGCATATCTTCACCTTTGGACGGGTCGGGCTGATGTACCATGCCCTTGTAGCCTGTGCCGTTGGTGCGGGGCTTGTTGGTGTAGATGCGGGGGAGAATCATGATCTTGTCCCTGACCTGCTCCTGAATGACAGCAAGACGGCTGATGTATTCCATGACGGCATCTTCACGGTCGGCAGAACACGGCCCGATGATGAAAAGCAGCTTGTCGCTTTCACCTGTGAAAATTTTGCGAACCTCCTCATCACGGCGCTGTTTGACCAGCTCGAATGCGACCGAGAGAGGGTATTCTTTTTTGATCTCCTGTGGGAGAGGGAGCTTGCGGATAAATTCCATGGACATGATGTCTGCCTCCTTGAAGATAGTTTTAGTTTGTTTTCACTTCTTTTATATTATAGCACAGAATCCGTCAGATGTCAAGTATCCGCAAGCCTGTAAATCGGGGTTCAGCGCTTTACAAAATACTCCTCATACCATACGAGGAACGTGTAGATCGTCCAGACTTTGCGCCAGTTGTCGGAATTGCCGCCGACATATTCCTGATAAATCGACTGAATTTCATCCACATGGAAGAACTTGGCAGCAATGTCACTTGCAAACAGACGGCGCACATCGGCGTTGTAATTCTCATCGGCAAGCCAGATGCGGACAGGTACGATGAAACCCAGTTTCTTGCGGAAAGCAATCTCTTCGGGCAGTACCTTTGCGGCAGCCGTGCGGAATGCGACCTTGTTCTGCTCCTCTGTGACCTTGAAGCGGGAGGGCATACGGCTTGCAATGTCGAAGATGCGGCGGTCGGTCAGGGGCATACGGATCTCCAGACCTGCGGCGGTACTCATCTTGTCAACATTCAGGTAGATGTCCCCTTCCAGCCAGATCTGAATATCCACATCGGACATTTTGGTCAGCGGATCAAGCCCCTCGGTCTCTTCGTAGATATGCTTGACGAGATGGATCGGCAGTACATCGGGGTTGTAATTTCTGAGAATGCGCTGTTTCTCCTCTTCTTTCATGATGTTGGTGTTGCCGACATAGAATGTTTTGAGATTTTCGCCGTAGCGTTCGGCGTTGCGGTACATATTATAACCGCCGAAAAATTCATCTGCACCCTCGCCCGAATAGCAGAGGCGGGTATGCTGTGCGGTGGCATTGCAACCGAGTGTGAATACGATCGCAGATGCGTCACCGAGAGGCTGTTCCATATGGTACATGGTATAGGGCACAATGTCAAAGAACATCTGCGGGGTGATCTTTGCAACGGAATGTTCCACGCCGAGCAGTTCTGCGGTTTTGGCGGCAATGCGGGATTCATCGAAGCGTTCCTCATCGTAGCCGCAGGAATCCGCCCGCTTTGCATCGCTCATTGCCAGAACGTAGGACGAATCCACGCCGCCTGAGAGGAAAGATTCTGCGGTTTCATCGGGGGTCTTGACCTCACGCATCATCTGCTGTACTGTCGAGTGGATCTCGTCAGCCCAGTCATCAAGGGTCTTGCTCTCATCGGGACGGAACTCCGGTTTCCAATAGCGGGTGATGTCGAGTTTTCCGTCCTTGAATGTGAGATAGCAGCCCGGCATGAGTTTTTTCATTCCTTTGAAGAACGTATCCTCACCTGCGGGATAGGTCAGGGTCATATAGATCTGGAGCATATCGGTATTCAGCTCCTTCACGAATCCCTCCTGTTCCAGAATATCACGGATCATAGTGCCGTAAAGCAGTCTGCCGTCAGCGGTCGGATAGTAATAAAACGGCTTTGTGCCGAACTGGTCACGCAGGCAGAAAAGTTCCTCTGTCTCCGTGTCATAGAGCGCAAAAGCGAACATACCGTACATATGGTCAGCCATCTGTTTTCCCCATGTTTCGTAGGCTTTTACCAGAATGGCGGCTTCCCGTTCCTCACGGCTTACGTTCAGGGGGAGATGCAGCTCTTTGCAGAGTGCTTCCCAGTTGCGGATATGTCCTCTGTACGTTTTGATTTCTATCATAACAACACCTCATTGATTCAGATTCAGACCAGTATATGCGCCGGTCAGTTGCAACATTCTTATTATAGCACAGTTTCTTCTCTTTTGCAAGAAGAAATCAGGGCTTGCAAAATACCGCAGGCTGTGATATAATGATAATAGTGAAAGGAGCTGGAGCCGATGCAGATCGACCGCAATGAAAATCCGGAATTTCTGAATGACTATCTTACCTATATCACCGTTGTCAAGGGGCTTGCTGTGAGTACGGTGCAGGTGTATTATCAGGATATACGGCAGTTTCTCCGTTTTCTTGTTCTGGACAATTCCACAGATGCCGTGCCCGCAAAAAATGCGTTGGATGCTGTGGAGATACGGGATATGACAATTGAAGAAGTACGGAAGATCACGCTGCGTGACATTCATAATTATTACAGCTTTCTGGCTTCCGAGTGCGGCAACCGGGACAAGATCCGTGTGCGGAAAGCGACTTCCCTGCGCAGTTTTTTCCGTTATCTGACAAAGCAGGCGGCACTTCTGGACTATGACCCGACGACCAATCTGGAGCTGTCCCGTCCCAAACACGCACTGCCGAAATATCTCAACCTCACCGAAAGCCTTGATCTGCTCAAAACGGCAACGAGCGATGCGGAGGGAAAACACAGCCTGCGGGATTACTGTATGCTGACGCTGTTTCTCAACTGCGGCGTTCGTCTGGGCGAACTTGTCGGACTGAATCTCTCCTCCCTTGATCTGGAGGAAGCACGGATGCGGGTACTCGGCAAGGGCAACAAAGAACGGATCGTATATCTCAATGCGGCGTGTATGTCCGCACTGAAAGAATACCTGTTTGAACGCACACAGGCGGAAACCGATGACCCTGCGCTCTTCCTCTCCAACAGGAATACCCGAATCAGCCGCCGTCGGGTACAGCAGACGGTGGAAAACGCACTGAAAGCCGCAGGACTTGGCGGACGGGGACTTTCCACGCATAAACTCCGCCACACCGCAGCCACACTGATGTACCAGCACGGTCATGTGGATGTCCTCACGCTCAAAAGTATCCTCGGACACGAGAGCATTTCCACCACGGAGATCTACACGCACCTGTCGGATACGTCTGTACAGGAGGCAATGGATCACGCCCCGCTTGCCGATGTCAGGCGCACCGATCTGAAATAACGCTCACGGCAGCCGTGTTATGACGGCTGCTTTTCTGTTTCCGTCTGCAAGCACACGTTCCTGTGCGGCACGGGCGTGGAGAATACGATCTGTGTGGAAGTATTCCCGAAGCGGGACAGTTCCCCGATGAAATCATCGAGTTCCTCCGTGTCCGGAAATGCCGCCTTGATGAGCATGGAATATACCCCTGTCACGCAGTTGCACTCGATCACCTGCGGACACGATGCGATAAAGGGGTAAAATGTCGGTTTCTGCTGTGCAGGCAGTTCCAGACTGATATAGGCGGTAATGGGATACCCGATCCGCCGATGGTCGATCTCGGCGTGGTATCCCACGATCAGCCCTTGTGCTTCGAGTTTTTCGATTCGTGCAGAAACAGCAGGCGCAGACAGAAACACCTGTGCGGCAATGGCTTTCAGCGGCATTCGTGCATTCTCCTGTAAGAGCATCAGCAGTTTCCGGTCGATCTGGTCCATAGTTACATCCTCCCAACTTCAACAGAAAAAGGGCGCACTTCCCCCTTGTCGGAAAAGTACGCCCCATTGCGTATGGATATGAAATTTCGGTATCAGTCCTTACGGTTCGGGTCAGCGGGGGCAGCCTCACGCTGTTCGCCCTCGGGTTTTCTGGTGCGGCGCTTGAGCTTTTCGAGCTTTGCCTTGCGTTCCTGCACATCTTTGAGGGCATTGGTATAGTAAGCCTCTGCATCTTTGAAGCGGTTTACAATATAGGTATCCGTTGCCTGTTTGATGGCTTCGCTTTCAGCTCTTGCCTTTGCCACATCTGCATTTGCCTGCGCACGCAGGGCATCGCAGTCACCCTTTGCCTTGGTAACGACTTCCACGGCACGATTTTTCGCCTCACGGACGATTGCCTCTTCGGAAACGATGACCTTGGCACGATCCTCCGCCTGACGGACGATCTGTTCTGCCTTTGCCTCTGCTTCCTTGATGATGCGCTCACGGTCGAATGCGACCATTTTGGCGTGTTTGATCTCCTGCGGCATATTTAGGCGGATGTCATTGATCAGCTCAGAGAGCCGTTCCCCGTCAATGATCGCCTTATGCTGGGCAAACGGAACGCTGCCCGCCTTTTCAAGAAGCTGCTCCATATCGTCCAGAATTTCTTCAATACTCATCTTAATCCTCCTTTATTAAACGCTTTTGGATAGTATCCAGAATGCAGTCCGGCACAAAGGGACTGATGTCCCCGCCGAAGTACGCCACCTGCTTGACGACGCTGGAACTGAGATACATATTTTCCTTTGCGGTTGTCAGGAACACGGTCTCAGCGCCTTCATACAGGACTTTGTTGGTGAGTGCCATCTGGAATTCATATTCAAAGTCGCTGACAGCCCGCAGACCTTTTACGATTGCGACTGCATTGACACGCTTGACATAATCCACAAGCAGTCCGTCGAGGATGTCGATAACAACATTATCAAGATTTCTGGTCGCTTCTGCGATCATCATCATACGCTCGGTCGTGGTAAAGCTTGCTGTATTCTTCGTGGCATTCGTAGAGATCAGCACAATGACCTTGTCGAACATGATCGAAGCCCGCCGTATAATATCCAGATGTCCGAGCGTCACGGGGTCGAAACTGCCGGGACACACTGCGATTCTTCTCATGGTTCATGCCTCCTCGGTCAATGCAAACACTGACACTACTATTTTACCATAAAAATAGTTTTTTTGCAACTGTAAATTTGAAATTTTTTCCTGCAAATTGCAATCCGCTTCATGTTCGGCGATGATTTTTCCCTCTGCTGACAGAAGCGGGGCAAGCTGCGGGAGCAGAGTGCCGAGAATGTCCATACGATAGGGCGGGTCGAGGAAGATCAGGTCGAATTTTCCACGAGCCGTGCGGATGAATTGTTCTGCGGTTTTCTGGTGCAGTTCGCAGTTATCGGTGAAGCGGCATTTTTTCAGATTGGCGCTGACGACTTCGAGCGATGCTCTGGACTGATCGACAAAGACTGCCTGTCTTGCACCGCGGCTGAGTGCTTCAATGCCAAGCTGTCCCGAACCTGCGAACAGATCCAGCACACGGCTGTCCGGAACGTCAAACTGAATCGCCGAGAACATTCCCTCTTTGACACGGTCTGTCGTCGGGCGGACATCGAGTCCCTCCAACGTCTGCAAGCGCACGCCCTTGGCGCTTCCGGTGATAACTCTCATCTGATTTCCTCCTGTACTATAAATGAGCGATACAAGACGGCGGACCCGGTATGGGGGGCTACTCTCCCCCCAAACCCCCTCGGCAGGGCGGTGACCGCCCTGCACCCGCATCGCTTTTGTATTTGATTGTGGGTACTATTCTCCGTGCAGAAACGCATACAGACGGGCGGCGATCTTCTCAGAGATGCCCGCAGCGTGCAGTTCTTCGGGTGCGGCGGCAAGGAGTGCATCTCTGGTCTTGAAATGCAGCATGAGCTTCTGTGCGAGCTTGTCGCCGATGCCTTCGACCTGTGTCAGTTCGGAAGCGAAAGTCCGCTTCCTGTGCTTCTTGTGCATATAGGCGACCGAATAGCGGTGAACCTCATCCTGAATGCGTGTCAGGAGCTGAAAAGCGCTCTGTGTACCGGACACGCTGATCTCTCCGCCGCCTGTGGCAATGGCTCTGGTGCGGTGCTTTGAGTCCTTGACCATGCCGAACAGTGCAATCTGCGGTGCAAGTTCCTGTACGATCGGTGCAACGGCATTCACATGACCTGTGCCGCCGTCAAGCAGGATCAGATCGGGCGTGCGGGCAAAATAGGGGTCGTCAGGATCGTTTAAGTGAGACAGCCGCCGACGGATCACTTCCTGCATACAGGCGTAGTCGTTCTGTCCTTCCTGCTGTTTGATGGAGAAGCGTTTATACGCCTTTTTCAGTGGTCTGCCGTTCTCAAATACCACCATACCCGCCACCATGGATTCGGAAGCGAGGTTGGAAATGTCATAGCTCTCGATATATTTCGGGACGTGTTCCATGCCCAGAATCTTGCCGAGTGCTTCGACAGCCAGCAGTTCCTTGCCCGTGCGGTTGGAGTGGACGGCGATATATTCGACGGCGTTTTCCTTTGCCATGCGGGTCAGTTCGATGCCGCCGCCCCGCTGTGGAACGGTGATCTTCACCTTGCGCCCCATCTGCTGCGAGAACATCTCCGCAAGCAGATCCATTTCCCGTATTTCGGATTCAAGCAGAATGACTTTCGGCAGATCTGTCCTGCCGTGGTAGAACTGCGGAACGAACGCATCGAGTGCGGATTCTTCTGCTTCTTCCTGATAATGGAAATTCTGCTTATCCCAGAGCCGCCCCTCACGGTACATGATAACGGAAATGCAGAGATCATCGCCGTTGTCCGCCGTGCCGATCACGTCGGCATCACGGAAATTATTATCAATGATCTTCTGGGATTCGCCTGCTTTCTGAATTGCCCGGATGCGGTCACGGAGCTGTGCGGCACGTTCAAAGTCGAGGTTTTCGGCGGCACGTTCCATCTCCTGTGTCATGCGTTCGACCGATGCCGAAGAACCGCTGCGGATGTATGTCACCGCCTGCTGTATCAGTTCATTGTAGCGATTCTGCGGGATTTTTCCCTGACACACGCCCATGCAGCGGCGGATGTGATAATTCAGGCACGGTCTGCCCTTGCGGAAGCTCTCCGGAAATTTACGGTTGCAGGTCGGGAGCTGAAAGACCGTGTTGACTTCCTCCACCGTGGATCTTGTCACGAAACCGCCTGTATACGGACCGATGTAGAGGGATTTGTCATCAGCTTTCTGTTTCTCTGCCGTGATGCGGGGGTAGGGTTCGGCGGAGACTTTGATATAATGATACCCCTTGTCATCTTTGAGCAGGATATTATAGTGGGGCTTATGCTGTTTGATGAGACTGCATTCGAGCAGCAGCGCCTCATATTCCGAGCCTGTTACGATGAAGTCATAGTCGTGTACATGGGATACCATACGGGCGACTTTCGGCAGGTGGTCAGCGCCGAGTCGGAAGTAACTTGACACACGGTTGTGCAGGTTCTTCGCCTTGCCGATGTAGATGATACCGCCCTGTGCGTTCTTCATCAGGTACACACCGGGCGAAGTGGTGAGCTGTGCGGTTTTCTCACGCAGATAGGGCAGACGGGTGTTCTGCTCTTCCAGAATCAGGTGATCGGTTCCGGACATTGCTGCCCTCCTTTCCGTAAAAGCGGCGGGGAACATGATGTTCCCCAATGTTCCCCATGCTTACACATCATCAAAGAAGTCGCTGCGGAACTTGACTTCCCTTGCCCTGTCGCCGTGGCAGTCGATCATGATACGCTCCTGTGCCAGCAGAAACCGCAGGATCGAGAAAAAAACCAGATACGCCACGGAATTGGCAAACAATGTGATATAGATATGGAAATGAAAGATCACGCTGAACATTCCCGCCAGTATGATGATCTCCGAGATGATGAGCGCCACTTCCAGTCCCGTGTTTTTGGGTTCCAGTGACAGGTAGGTGAACAGGATCGCTCCCGAAAAGATCGAATGGGTGATATTCAGCCACATGGAACTGTGCTGGAACAGCGGTATCTTGTCTGCATTGAAGTCCAGTATCATAATGGTGACTTCCATGATGAGGTAGACCAGCATTGCCGCTTTCATGAGATAACGGTGCCGCACGATCTTCCAGAAATTCATCAGCGAGAACAGCATGAAGATAAAGCCCGAAGTCTCCACCGTATAGGCGGCGATCTCCAGCGGGACGAGTACGACATGGTGTCTGTCGATCGACCACGCATAGACCGCCGTGAAAAATGCAAACAGCAGAAACAGGATGTTCGCATACTGTCCGCAGGAAAAACAGCGTTTCAGTTTCGGATGCATTCCGCATCACCCCTGCTTTGCTGCCAGTGCCCGTTTGCCGATGTCGTGGCGGTAGTGGACTTTCTCCCACGAAATGCCCTCAACTGCCTTGTAGGACTTCTCCAGTGCGTGTTCCAGCGTGTCGGCGGTTGCGGTCACGCCAAGCACTCTGCCGCCCGCTGTGAGGAACTTGCCGTCTGCGAACTTTGTTCCCGCATGGTATACGAACACGCCGTCCGTCTGTCCCTGTGCATCCAGACCGGAGATTTCCTTTCCGCTTTCGTATTTGACCGGATAGCCGCCGCTTGCCATGACCACGCAGGCTGCACTTTCCTGCTTCCATCTGACTTCCGTTTCCGCAAGTGTGCCGTCATAGGTCGCCAGCATGATGTCCACAAGTTCGGAATCGAGCAGAGGC
>JAILPP010000107.1 GCA_024699425.1 Oscillospiraceae bacterium
GATATTAACGAGCTGCGTCAGATGACCGGTGCAGGCATGATGGACTGCAAGAAGGCTCTGACTGAGGCTGAGGGCGATAAGGATAAGGCTGTTCAGATTCTCCGTGAAAAGGGTCTGGCAACACAGGCCAAGAAGGCAGGCAGAATCGCTGCCGAGGGTCTTGCACTCGCTCTGGTCAATGACACCAATACTGTCGGCGCTGTTGTGGAAGTCAACATCGAGACAGACTTTGCTGCCAAGAATCCGAAGTTCAAGGAGTTCGTTGAGAACGTTGCCAAGACGGTCATCGAACAGAATCCGGCTGATCTGGACGCTCTGAATGCCGCTACCATTTCCGGCGGCTCCAAGTCCGTTGCAGAAGAGCTTCAGGAACTGTTCCTCTCCATCCGTGAGAACATGAAGATCCGCCGCTTTGCCCGTCTTGAAGGCGATGCTGTCGTTCCTTATATCCATCAGGGCGGTCTCGCTGGCGCACTGGTTTCCGCCAAGACAACCGCAGGCGCTTCTGAGCCTGTTCTCGAAGCTCTGAAGGACTGCGATTTCCAGGTTGCTGCAATGCATCCGGAATATCTCAAGCGTGAGGACGTTCCGCAGTCCCGCATCGACGAGGAGGAGGAAGTCATCCAGAAGCAGATGGCTGAGGATCCCAAGATGGCAAACAAGCCCGCACAGGCTCTCGCAAAGATCGCTGAGGGTAAGCTCGGTAAGCTCTATTCCGAGATCTGCCTCCTGGAGCAGGCTTTCGTTAAGGAGAACAAGATGACTGTTCAGCAGTATGTGGACTCCAAGGCAAAGGAAGCAGGCGCTCCCATCGAGATCACAAACTTCGTATGCTTCGAGCTGGGCGAGGGCATCGAGAAGAAGTCCGACGACTTCGCAGCAGAAGTTGCAAGCATGATCGGCTGAGTTCAGATTGTATTGAAATATGCAAAAGGCGGCAGATTTCGCCGCCTTTTGACGTTGATACAGAAAACCTTTATGAAAAATTGCATAAAAGGGTTGCAAATTCCGAACGAATGTGGTATAATAATTAGGTATGGAAGCGCTTGTGCGGATTCCTGCTGAAACGGGTGCTTTCCCGTAATACCGGTCGTGCAGCCATGCAGGACCTCGGAAGGAGAAATTACATGAGCAAATCGAAAAAAAAGCACGGTTCAGTATTTGCCGTACTGATTGTTATTCTCATGCTGCTGTCTGTGGCATTTACCGTCTGCTCGAATGTCGTCTTTTCCGGTGACCGTGTTCCGATGATCGCAGGATATTACCTGTATTTACATGAAAAGGCGGATATGGAGCCGGACATCCCCGCAAATTCGTTTGTACTTGCAAAAGAAAGTGAAACGGATCCGATCACGCCCGGCGCAAAAGTCCTTTGCTACCTCGCTGACGGCAATATGGCTCTGCGTGTCATCTACAACGTCGAGACAAATGAGGAGGACGGCTCTGCACTGTATTATCCCGGTACTGCACTCGAACAGGGTACGGACCTGACCATCGCCCGCACGAATATCTTCGCCGTTTGTACATGGGCAAGCAAGGAGCTGTATACTGTGATCCAGTTTGCAACTTCTGTCACGGGTCTGATGGCTCTGTTGGTCGTTCCCTGTATTATCCTGATTATCATGCTGCTCGTCAAGATCGCCAAGAGCAGCCGTGATGATGAAGATGAGGACGAGGAAGAGTACGATCTCGAAGAGAACGACAGCGACGACGATGAGGACGACGAGGACGAAAGCCCCCGCAGAAAATCCAGACGTTCTTTCCAGACTCCCCTGTTTGATCCCGATGCGGATCTGGAAGGCGACAGCTACGAACGCAAAAAGGCTTCGATTCAGGATCATTTCTCTGAAAAGCCCGTCAATGAAAATTCCCCGTATCAGAAGGCGGTACAGCAGGAACGTACCATGAAGTTCAAGAAGATCGAACAGGAAGATATTGAACGTGCCAAGCGTGCGACTGCCGCAGTCCGTGCCGCCAATGCTGCCCGTGAACAGCAGCAGGCTGCGCCAAATTATGAAGGTCCTGTCGAGGCTACCGTTTATCAGCCCCCGACACCGCAGGAACCGCCTGTTCAACAGGCAAAACCCTACACGCCGATGCACTCTTCCGATGTTCCGATCGTGCATTCCTCTGAACCCGAATCGGCTGTCAGCCAGACTCCCAATATTGATGATATTATCAATCCGAGTCAGCTCCGCGCCGCCAAAGCAGGTCAGAGATACAATCCCGATATTTCCGGTACTGACTCCATCAATG
This sequence comes from Oscillospiraceae bacterium, assembly GCA_024699425.1. GTDB lineage: Bacteria > Bacillota > Clostridia > Oscillospirales > Ruminococcaceae > UBA3855. The sequence goes on from JAILPP010000107.1 coordinate 2,257, forward strand.
ACCTGATCGCTGCTCTCGAAAAAGAAAAGAATAAGCTATAAGCGAAAGCTGCACAGCCCGAAACTGTGCAGCTTTTTGATTTTATTTCAGCTTTGTCTCCTCACAGTGCGCCACCGCAAGCCGCATGACGGCTACAACCTCTTCCAGATCGGCAATTTCCTTTGTCGGATATCCGTGTTCCCGAAAATACTGTATCTCCTCCGCCGTGCGGCAGTTGCCGTCACTGGCATGGTTGAAGGAATTGCGCAGGAAATTCTTGACGTACAGGTAATCCCGCATGATCGTCTGCATCTCCGGAATGCTCGTGTGCAATTGAAAATGTGTCTGCTCCTTCAGGGCATCTTTCAGGTATTCGATCGTGTTGATGTGATGATTATCGTACACATGGACGGGGTTTTCGTATTCTCCCTGCAAAATGATATGCAGCTTCTCATTCGTGATGATCTGGTTGATGAGCTTCACGGGATTGTTTCCCGCAAACTGCGGAAGTACGGCAAGCAATTCGGGCGATTTCTGCAAATTCTTTGCGATTGCTTCCGGTGGACGGCGAATCTCCCCTTTTCCGAAAATTGCCTGCTTGACATACAAAAGCCGGTTGATTCCCTGCTCCTCCGCCTTGCCGATCTTACTGCGGAGTGACGGCATTTTCTGGATCGCCTGCGCTGCGCTGGAAGATCTTGCCAGTACCGCCTTGGCTTCTTCGTCCTCCTTGATCGAACGGATAAATCTGCCGAACGGGGTCTGACCTGTCGCATAGGACACGGGCATTGCCATGAATCCCTCATAAAACAGCCTGTAATACAAGTCGAAATTGTTCATGTGTTCCTCTAAGCCCTGCGCATTGGTGTCGTCCGTGGACAGAATCCCAAGCCGGAAAAGATGTGTGGCAATCTTTTCCGTGTAGATCGTCACCGCCTGCTGAATGAACTGATGCTCCAGACACCAGTTGATCACGGCAGGATATTCCGCTTTCGTGCTGCCGTCTGCGCTGATGCCGAACTTCTGCCGTATCACACCCGAAATACTTTGAAACAGGATTTCGTTTTCATCATCGGTCTGCATGGTATCCAGCGCCAGCAGACTCTGGTTCAGTTCTTCGAGAATTTCCTCCAGTCCTGACGTGCGGCACATGGCAACCGTCTCGGAAAAAGCATTCATCGCCGCCAGCACCCGCTGTACCTCCGGACAGCCCCTTTCTTTGAAAAATGCAAACAGATCACGGGAATTGCCAAATTCTGTAAAGCTGTTCGATGCACTGATCAGATCAAACAGACGGTAGTTCGCCGTCACGTCCTCAATGCCCTTGTAGTCCTGCTCGTAACGGGAATAAACTGCCTTCTCCAGACGGATACCCGAATATTCCAGAATCCGCACGACTGCCATCAGCAGATAGCTCGAATCACGGAATCCGCCTGTCGTGTCGATGTAAACATGGGAATCTTTCGGAATCAGTGTCACGATCTCCCGCACGGTCGTGGCAAGATGAGAAATGCTGACCTTCCGTATCTCCGGACACGGAATCCCCAGATTTTCGCTTGAACAATGCAGCATCTCCGAAAAGGTCGGAAATGCCGTCTCGGCAATTTTGGCGGTAACGGCGATCACGCGGATGTCTGCGGCGTTCCCCTGCTTTGCCAGCATGGTCAGCAGGTAGGTGACAGGCGCATCACTCGTATGTGTGCCACGGATGTCCCCCAGATCGGAACGATAGATAAACTCCTGCGCTCCCGGTCGCATGGAACTTAAATTGGTGATTATCACATACATTGTACTCACATCTCCTTTCCTGTCCTATAAATGAGCATTCTTAGCAAAGTGTACAAGGCTGCGGGCTGGTATTGGGGGCTGCTCGCCCCCAAACTCCTCGGCATAAGCAGACAGCCAGCGAGGAACGAGCGCGGCTGGTCGCTTATACAGAGTAGGGCGGTGACCGCCCTGCACCC
>JAILPP010000077.1 GCA_024699425.1 Oscillospiraceae bacterium
CAATCGCTCAGGCGGTTTTTTCTGATCCCCACACTTTTCACACAGTGTTCACCCTTGTTTAAGGTGCGTTTAAGCTAATCGGTCTATAATAACAGTGTAGACCGAAGCAAGGGGGCGATTCCAATGTGAACACAGATTTTCAGATGCAATTACCATGACCGTATCTTAAATCAGGAGCTTAGAAAAGGAAAGGGATCATTATGTATACATTTTCAAAAACCGCAGCCTGCCTTTGCGCCGTTCTGATGGCATCGGCAGCAATGCCCGTAATCAGCGCCGCAGCAGCAGATACACCCGCACAGCCTGCCGCTTCCGCACAGTCGGAAACCAAGCAGAAATCCGGTAACTGCAAAACCGGAAAGGTGACTGCCGTGAACGGCGATCAGATCACCATTACAGTCGGCAGCCACAGCGCAAAGAAACATCGCACTTCCGATACTGCCGATACCGCACAGGCAGATAGTACACAGACTGCTGAAACCACCAAATCCCGCAAGGGCAGCGCAAAGAACGGAAATTCTGATACAGCGGCTGAAACTGCTGCGCCGCTTACTGTCACACTCGGCAGCGGTGTCACCATCGAAAAGGACGGCGAGACGATCACTGCCGCCGATATCAGCGTGGGTGATGTCCTCAGACTCAAATATGATGACAACGGTACACTCGTAAAAGTCAAGGTTTCACAGAAGTCCCGGAGATCCGAAACCCGCAAATCCAGGAAATCCGCTGTGCAGTCGGCGCAGACGGCACAGACGGTTCAGACAGCACAGGCTTGACAGGCTTTGTCAGACAGCGCACTCTATGGGATTCCGTAGGGTGCGCTTTTTGCGTAATATTTGCCCAGATTTTTCCGCAAAGTTTGAATAGAATCGTAATTCTGCCAAAGTTTCGGAATCGACTTGCAGTTTCCTGACGGCTGTGCTATAATATAGTTAGCATAGACATACTTGAAATTATGCCCCGTGTGCAGAAATTCATAAAAGGATAGTGAAAGAGATATGAGTCAAGAAAATCAGGCGTTTCTCGAAGTTCACGGGCTGAAAAAGAGCTTCGGCAGCGGCGAGACAAAACAGGAAGTCCTGCGCGGTCTGGACTTTACCGTCAGAAAAGGCGAATTCTGTGTTCTGCTCGGTCCGTCAGGTTCGGGCAAGTCCACGCTCCTGAATATCCTCGGCGGCATTGACGGCGCAGATGCAGGCGAAATCCTCATCAACGGCGATAAACTCGAAGATATGAACGAGAAAAATCTCACCCGCTACCGCCGCAAACATCTCGGCTATGTGTTCCAGATGTACAACCTCATTCCCAATCTCAACGTCAAGGAGAACATCGAAACAGGTGCATATCTGTCCGACAATCCGCTGGATATTGACGAACTGCTGAAAATCCTCGGTCTGTTCGATCATCGCTACAAGCTCCCCAATCAGCTTTCGGGCGGTCAGCAGCAGCGTGTTTCCATCGGACGTGCCATCGTCAAGAATCCCGATATTCTGCTCTGCGATGAGCCGACAGGTGCGCTCGACTATACCACTTCCAAGGAGATTCTGCAACTCATTGAAGAGGTCAATCAGAAATACGGCAACACGATCATTATGGTCACGCACAACGAAGCAATCCGACTCATGGCAGATCATGTCATCAAACTCCGTGACGGCGTGATACGGCATGACGATCACAACGAAAACAAGATCACAGCCGCCGAGCTGGAATGGTAAGGGGGCGGGTGCATGGAATCCATTCGTTTCGGAAAACGCCCCAAAAATCCCCTCAATAAGCGGGTCTGGCGTGACCTGCTCCGTGACTGGAAACGCTATCTCATGATCTTTGTGATGCTTGTCGTCACCATCGGATTTGTGTCGGGTATGTTCGTTGCCAATCACAGCATGATGACCGCACTCGATGAAAACGCCTCGAAATTCCACCGTGAGGACGGGCATTTTGAACTGTCCGCCCAAGCCGATGCCGAACTTCTCGACGGCATTGCCACGGGTGAAAAAGCCGATATGGTAAAGGTCTTCCGTGAGCGTGCCTATGAGGAAGCGGAATCGGAAATTGTTCAGGCTGTCCGTGATGCCGTGGAAGAAAAAGTGCGTGAACAGGTGAAAAATGCCATCACCGAACAGGTCACGGCGGCAGTCGATGCACAGCTTGCCCCCATGCAGGAAGCAGGCATGGAGATCCCGCCCGAACAGCGGCAGTCCATGCTTGACACCGCCTTGCAGACGGCAATGGATGAGAATTACGAGAAAGCCGTCAGCGATGCCCTCGATTCGGCATGGACTTCCGATGAGTACAAAGATGCCCTCGCAGAAGCCACCGACAAAGCCCATCAGGAGATCGACGACAAAATGGATGAGGAATACACCGAACTCGCCGAACGCTATCAGCTCGACGAGACATTCAATGCCGTTCCCGTCAGAATCTATGAGCTGTTCTACAAGAACGCTGCCGAACATCTTCCCGCATCGCCCGAATATACAGGAAAAATCCGTGTGTATTCCGAACGGACGGAGATCGACCGCTATGATCTGCTTTCGGGCAGAGCGCCGCAAACCGAAAATGAAATTCTCATCGACCGTATGCACGCCGACAATGCGGGCATTCAGATCGGAGATACACTGACTGTCGGCGCAACTGCATTTGAAGTCGTGGGGCTGGCATCGTTTACGGATTACATCACACTCTATGAAAGCAACACCGACACGATGTTCGATGCCCTGACGTTCAATGTCGGCATGGTCACAGCGGACGGATTCGGGCGAATCGGCACTTCGCTCCATGCCAATTATGCCTTTACCTATGAGAATCCCCCTGCGGATGTCTACGCCGAAAAGGAAATGTCCGACCACTTCCTGAAAGCACTCATCACACAGACTGCTGTCTCCGAAACAGAACAGGAGATCAAGGACTTTGTACCTGCCTATGCCAACCATGCAATCACATTCGCCGCCGAAGACCTCGGCTCGGATATGGCAATGGGCGGCGTGCTGCTCTATGTCCTGACGGCAGTGCTGGCGTTCATTTTCGCCGTGTCGATCAGTACTTCTCTCGAAAAGGAAGCCTCCGTCATCGGAACGCTCCGTGCTTCAGGTTACACAAAGGGCGAACTGCTCCGCTATTACATGAGCGCACCCATTCTTGTCGTCCTGCTTGCATCGGCTGTCGGAAATGTGCTGGGCTATACCGTATTCAAGGAAGTCATTGTCGGTATGTACTACAACAGTTACAGTCTCCCGACATATGTGACCCTCTGGACACCCGAAGCCTTTATCCGTACCACGCTCATCCCGCTGGTACTGATGCTGATTATCAATTTTGTGGTGATCGTGCGGATGCTGCGGCTTTCTCCGCTGCGTTTCCTGCGGCACGATCTCAAGCGCACACGCAGAACAAAGGCAGTCCGCCTGCCTCGCTGGAAATTCTTTCATCGTTTCCGTATGCGTGTATTTCTCCAGAATATCCCGAATTATATCATGCTGTTCGTGGGCATCACGTTTATCATGCTCATGCTCTCCATGGCAGTCGGTATGCCGTCCACGCTGTCGTATTATCAGAAGCGTATGCCGGATATGATGTTCGCAGAAGAACAGGTGATACTCACGGATTACAAGGACGAGGACGGCGAAATCCTCACCACAAAAACCGACGATGCAGAGAAATTCTCCATGAGTTCACTGGATTATATCACCCCGCAGATGCACGAAGAAATCTCCGTCTACGGCATTGAACCCGACAGCCGCTATGTTTCCCTGAGCGATACGGATTCTGTCTGGATCTCCGCAGCGTTCGCAAACAAGTATCATTTGCAGGCAGGCGACAGCTTCACGCTCTCCGAAAAATACGAGAACAAGGAATACACATGGCAGGTCGGCGGCGTGTATGATTACGAGGCGGCACTGGCTGTATTCATGACAAATGAGCGCTTTAACACCGTCTTTGACCGCAAGGACGATGCATTCAGCGGCTATCTGTCGGACACGGGCATCAAGGACATTGACGAGAAATATATCGTCAAGCGCATTACGTCCGATGATATGGTGAAAATTGCCAATCAGCTCGATCACTCCATGGGAAGCTACATGGTTTATTTCCAGTATGTATGCCTGATCGTGGCGGCGATTATCCTCTATCTGCTGACGAAGATCATCATTGAAAAGAATGAACGCCCGATCTCTATGGTCAAGATTCTCGGCTATGAGGACGGGGAAATTGCAGGGCTGTATCTGGTCACGACTGCTGTTGTCGTACTGGTGACGGAATTTCTGAGTATGTATCTCGGCTATATGGCGATGAAATTCTTCTGGGGCATCATGTTGCAGGAACTGGGCGGCTACTTCGCCTTTATCATGAAACCCGAAGGATTCGTGCAGGAATTTGTACTGGTTCTGGCTGCATATCTTATCATCACCGTATTTGACTGGCTCCGCATACGGCACATTCCCAAAGTACTCGCACTGAAAAACGTTGAATAACACAAAACACCGTCAGACGAAACCGTCCGGCGGTGTTTTTTATGCAATGTGCTATAAGTGAGCGCTGACTGTCAAAATATACAAAAGCGATGCGGGTGCAGGGCGGTCACCGCCCTGCCGAGGGGGTTTGGGGGGCGAGTAGCCCCCCAATACCGAGCCGCAGTCTTTTGTGAGATTTCAGGCTTGTGCAGGAGTGGATACAGCCGTGTCTGCGTCCTGCGGGGGCATCTGACCACGGTCGCCTTTTCCGTTGTGATTCGGAAATTCGCCGTTAAAGTCGCTGGGCATTTCGCCGTCAAAGCCCTCGGGGGGCATCTGACCGTCGAAACCTTCGGGGGGCATTTCACCGTTGAAATCGCCGCGCATACCGCCTCTCATGCCACCGCCTTGCATTCCGCCGCCCATCATGCTCTGCGGAATCTCCGAAACTTCCGTGCCGTTGATGATGATTGTACCGCCGTTGAACTCTGCCTTGGTGTCATAGTCGAACGAGGACATCTGTGCAGTCACGTTGATCGTGCCGCCGTTGACATAGATCGCACCGTTGGAGTCGAGACCGTCCGTGTCTCCGGGACCTACTTCTACGGTAATATCGCCGCCGTTGATCTCAATGGTCGGTTCATAGGATGCGGAAGAAGCAGAAGCGTTGATGCCGTCATCACTTGCCTGAATGTTGATCGTACCGTCATTGATGCGGACATAGGTCGCTTCCAGACCTTCGGGCGCATTGACGGTGATCTGTCCGCCGTCAATCTGCAACAGCGCACAAGCCTGCATTCCGTCGCTGCCGCCCTGAATGTCAAATGTACCGCCCTGAATTGTGATCGTGCCTTCTGCGGTATCATTTTCACAGTGGAAGCCGTCCTTGTCGCTCTGAATGCGGAACGTGCCGTCACTGACGGAAATCGTATCATTCGCCTCGAATGCATCGAGCGCAGATGTCACCTCATAAGTACCGCCTGTGATTTTCAGATCGTCCTTACAGGTGATGCCGTTTCCGTCCGAAGATGTGACTTGGAGCGTACCTGTGCCATTCAGGGTCAGATCTTGCTTTGCAAAGATGACCGCATCGGTATTTGTCTGCCCGTCTGCACGGAATGCGCCCGTAACGGAAAGGGAACTGGTGCTGTCTGTGGTGGTCACAAAGAGCTTATCTCCCGATACAAAATAAATCACCGGGAAATCGTCATTTGTGACGGATACGCTGTCAAGTACAAGCTGGATTTTCGCAGTCTCATCGGCTTCAATGCGGATCGTGCAGTTCTTCGCAGAACCGCTGACCGTGTACACGCCCTCTGCGGTGATATCCAGTGTGCTGTTATCCGCAACAGTGAGCTGCTGTGCCTGACCGATATCTGCGGTCTGTGTCAGGTCACGGCTGGAAAAGAGTTCCTCTGCGCCTGCGGTTTCGGAAAGGGAAACGACTGCCGCTTCGGGTTCCGTGTCCGCCTGAGCTGTGCTGTTGTCTGATTCTGTTATGGAATCGGCTGTCTCCGCAGGGGAAACTGCGGCATCAGCTTCTACTGCTGTTGTTGCGGTCTGTGCTGCGGGAAGACCTGCACAGCCTGTCATAGCCGCCGCAAGGAGAAGAGAAAGCACGGCTGTGAACAAATATGTTTTTTTCATAAAAACCCTTCCTTTCGTTTTGGGGTGATCTTTGTTTCTATGGTTTTATTATACTACGCCTTTTTGAATGAAAAATGGGGCGGAGGTGAAAGGTTTGTTTTTTTATGTGGAATTTCTTGCGTGGAATATGACGGATTTGTGAAATGCAGCATATGTCAAAATGCACAAAATATAACAAAATCGCGACACATAGTTTTACCCCAAAAACGTGAAAAAGTGCTTGACAAATCCTTGATTTTGCGGTATAATAATAAAGCAGTCCGGCGAGAGATCACGGATTGCGGAAATGGAGTTGCGAGTGTGCTGGAATTGGCAGACAGGCTAGCTTGAGGTGCTAGTGTTGGCAACGACGTGTGGGTTCAAGTCCCGTCACTCGCACCATTTCTTTTTTATTGCATAGTTGGAAAGATGGCTGAGCTGGTCTAAGGCGCACGACTGGAAATCGTGTATGCGTTAATAGCGCATCGAGGGTTCGAATCCCTCTCTTTCCGTAAGAAAAAGCCCGTAGTCGTACAGCGATTGCGGGTTCTTTTACATATCGGCGCAAATTAAAGGAGGAAATCATCATGGCAGTACAAACGATACAGTCTGACGGCATGACCATGCAGTATTTCTGTTTCGGAAACCCGCAGGGACAGCCGTTTGTGATCCTGCCCGGCGTATCTCTTCGCAGCGTGATGCTGTCCGAAACGGAGATACAGTCCTATTATCAGGCATTTTCGGCGCAGTTCCATGTTTTTGTGATGGAACGGCGGTCTGATCTGCCCGAACGTTACTCCGCCGCAGAAATGGCTGACGATACGATCAGGGCATTCGATGCACTGGGACTTCGGGATATTGCGCTTTACGGCGTTTCACAGGGCGGTATGACCGCACAGGAAATCGTGCTGAAACGTCCCGGTCTTGTGCGGAAACTGGTGCTGAGTTCCACAGCCTGCCATGTCACAGCGCAGGCTTCCGTAATCATTGCGGAATGGCGCAGACTGGCGGCTGCCCATGACGTTCCGGCACTGGTGCAGACATTTGTCAACAACGTTTATACACCCGGATACTGCGAAAAGTACCGTGATGCCTTTGCCGCATATGCGAACGCCGTCACAGAGGAAGATCTCCGCCGGTTCCTGATTATGATAAGCGATTTTGATGCCTTCGATGTACGGGCACGTCTGCACACGGTGCAGTGTCCTGTACTTGTCATCGCAGGCGGACAGGATAAATTGTTTGGAACTGCACCGTCAGAACAGATCGCCGCACAGACAGGCGGGGAGCTTTGCATTTACCCCGGCAGCGCACACAGCGTTTACGATGAGGAAGCCGATGTGCTGAACCGTATCCTGAAATTCCTGTCCTGAAAAAACAGAACCTCTGAGATCATCTGTCCCGGAGGTTCTTGGTGTTTATTAGACTTCCTCGGAAACTTCCGAAGCGCCGTTCTGCTTGTCTCTTTTGCCCTGTGCT
>JAILPP010000078.1 GCA_024699425.1 Oscillospiraceae bacterium
AGCTGGATAGAGTGACTGGCTACGAACCAGTAGGTCGGGGGTTCGAGTCCCTTCGAGCGCGTACTCACAGGATGCACACCTTCGGGTGTGCATTTTTCTTTGCAGCGCTCCCCTGCGCTGCAAAGTCAGTATTCAATGCCCTTTCGGGCAGCCGTGCCGTTTGTGTAGGGGTGTTTGACTGCCCGTATTTCGCTGACGTAATCCGCAAGCTCCAGAAATTTTTCCGCAGGATCTCTTCCTGTCAGGACAAGTTCCGCCTTGCAGTCGGCAATGAGCTGTTCCGCAGCATTGCAGTCCATGAGGTTCTGATTGTAGGCGGCGCAGAACTCGTCCAGCACGAGCAGACCGATGTCGGAGAGCTGCGCCCGTATCTGTGCAAGCATATGATTGTGACAGCGTGTCAGGGCGGCTTTCTCTTCCTGCGTCATGCGGAATGTGAAACCGTAATCACGGTCACAGCGCAGCACGGTGATCTGCGGAATGCGGGCAAGGCTTGCCAGTTCCGAAGTCTGCGAACCTTTGAGAAACTGCACAAACAGCACACGCATTCCGCTGCCTGCCGCACGCAGTGCAAGTCCGAGTGCGGCAGTCGTTTTCCCCTTGCCGTCGCCGCAGTAAATGTGCATCATAGTTTGCCGTTCGGTGTTTTCACCGTCATGATGATGCCCACTGCCAGCATGATCGTACCTGCGCCGATGGCGGCGCTTGTGCCGATGATCTGCCAGAGGCGGTGCATTGCCATGCGTCTGGAAAGATTGTGATAAAGCCGTGTTTCCGCGCCGGAAAGTTCCTCGTCCGTGGGGAGTGCCAGTGCGGGCGTGGTGTCGTGCATATCATATTCCCGATAGTAACGGCGGCAGTCGGGACAGGTTTTCAGGTGCGCACGGATCTGTTCCGCCGTTTCCCTGCTGACCACATCCGACTTGTACAATTCGGCAAGATCCATTGCGATTTTACAATTCATATTCATCCTGTATAGCCTCCATCATCATTTTCTTTGCCCGGAAGAAGATCACACGGGCGGAGTTTTCACTGATACGCAGCGCATCGCCGATCTGGGAAAAGCTCATATCGGCATAAACACGCAGGATGGTCACATCTCTGTATTTCTGCGGCAGTGCGGTCATAGCGCTTCGCACACGTTCTGCCAGCATATGGCGTTCCGCCGTATCTGCGGGATGTTCGGAGACAGATTCGCTGTATGCTTCGATCAGCGCTTCGGGGTCTACGGAATCCAGTTGCCGTTTGTGTTTGCGCAGATAGCGGTAGTATGTATGTTTGGCAATTGATGCCAGCCATGTGAACACATCGCTTTCGTTGCGGAAGCGGTAAAAGGCAATGAATGCCTGATAGAACGTCTCCTGTGTCAGCTCCTCGGCAAGGTCACGGTTCTCGGTCATCTTATAAAGAAAGGCATAGATGCGGGGAAAATACTCACGGTACAGGGACTCAAATTCTTTTTTCATTGCAGCACCTCGGCTTTCATAAGGGTTAGTAACAGCAATACCGCCAAATGTTACAAGCGGCATTTCGTTAAAATGCACAAAAACGGGCTTTGATATTCCTGTGAGATTGGATGGTTATTTTTGTAACAATCCGTATCACAGAGGGTACTAAATAATGGACACAAAATTTTTCTGGGAGGCAAACCAATGAGTTTTCGTATCATCGGTACGGGTATGTATGTGCCGCCAAAGGCTGTGACCAATGATGATCTGGCACAGATCGTAGAAACCAACGACGAGTGGATCACCAAGCGTGTCGGCATCAGGGAGCGCCGCATTTCCGAAACGGAGTTCACGTCCGAGATGGGCGCAAAAGCCGCACAGCAGGCGCTGGACGATGCCGGTATCACAGCGGGCGATCTCGATATGATACTTGCGGCAACCGTCAGCGGCGAGACTGTTTCACCGTCCATGGGCTGTATGATCCAGAATCGTCTGGGTGCGGTATGCCCTGCAATGGAGGTCAATGCAGCCTGCTCTGCGTTCCTGTATCTGCTGGAGACGGCAGCGGCATTCTTTGCGTTACATAAAGATTATCAGCGTATTCTGGTCGTTGGCTGTGAGCGCATGAGCGCCATTCTCGACTGGAACGACCGTTCCACCTGTGTCATCTTCGGTGACGGTGCGGGTGCGGCGGTACTGGAACGGGGCGAGGGCTATCTGGATTCCGTCTGCACGGTCAAGGGCGGCGATGATGTCATCAAGATCCCTCATTTCGTAGGTACATCCCCGTGGTTCAGGACCGAACAGGATACCCCCTATATCCACATGGCAGGACAGGAGACATTCAAATATGCCGTTTCTGCCATTGAATCCGACATCACCACACTTCTGGAACGCAATCATCTGACAATGGACGACATTGCCTACATCGTGCCGCATCAGGCAAATCAGCGCATTCTGGATTTTGCAGCCAAGCGCCTGAAAACGCCGCCGGAGAAATTTGTCTCCAACATTGCAAAGTACGGCAACACGTCCAGCGCATCCATTCCGATCGCACTGCACGAGCTGAAGGAAAGCGGCGCACTCAAACGCGGCGACAAGCTCATCCTGTGCGCATTCGGCGGCGGCTTGTCGAACATGGCTTGCCTGATCGAATATTAAGGCTCACCCCATTTTCAACCGGCGTATACGGGGGCTTCCCCGATACACATATCGTTATTATACCACAAAAAAGGAGTAAAGACAATGGTAAAGGAAAAAATTATCGCAATGCTGGCAGATGCAACCGACACAGACGCATCTGAGATCACTCTTGACACACAGTTCTCCGATCTGGGTATTGATTCTCTCGACATGACCGAGATGGCAATGGATCTGGAAGATGAGTTCAGCATTGAGTTCACTCCCTCTCCGGAGATCAATACCGTTGGCAAGCTGGTCGAGGCTGTAGAGAAGCTCGTAGAGGGCTAAACAATGGTACAGTCGCCTATTTGTGAAATGCTCGGCATTTCGTATCCGGTATTTCAGGGCGGTATGGCGTGGATCGCTGACGGCAGACTTGCCGCAGCGGTTTCCAATGCCGGCGGTCTTGGGATTATTTCCGCAATGAATGCAAATGCAGAGTATGTCAGAGAACAGATCAGAACCGCCAAGAGCCTGACTGACAAGCCCTTTGGCGTGAATATAATGCTGATGAGCCCCTTCGCAGCCGAGTGTGCTCAGGTCTGCGCAGAGGAGAAGCCCGCAGTTGTGACCACCGGTGCGGGCAGTGCGCAGCCGTACATTCCCATGTGGAAGGAAGCAGGCATCAGGGTCATTCCCGTGGTCGCCTCCACGGCAATGGCAAAGCAGGCGGAGAAAGCGGGCGCAGATGCCGTGATCGCAGAGGGACAGGAGTCCGGCGGTCACATCGGCGAACTGACCACGATGGCACTTGTGCCGCAGGTCGCAGATGCTGTGAAGATCCCCGTACTGGCAGCGGGCGGCATCGGTGACGGCAGAGGCATCGCCGCAGCGTTCATGCTCGGTGCGGCAGGTGTGCAGATGGGCACTCGTTTCCTCGTGGCAAAGGAATGCGGCGTGCATCAGAATTACAAGGACATGGTGCTGAAAGCCAAGGATATTTCCACACAGGTGACAGGCAGACGCTTCGGCGGCAATACCTGTCGGGGCATCAAGAACAATTTCACCCGCAACTTCATCAAGGAGGAGTATGCACCCGAGGCAACGGCAGAGAGCATTGCCGATCTTGGTGCAGGTTCGCTCCGCCGTGCAGCGGTTGAGGGTGATGTCAAGACCGGCAGCGTGCTTGCCGGACAGATCTCCGGTCTGGTCAGCAAGGAGCAGACCTGTGAAGAGATCATCAACGAGATCATGCAGGAAGCAGAAAACCTGCTGAAAGGAGCTTCGGCATGGGTAAAATAGCATTTGTTTTCTCAGGTCAGGGCGCACAGCACACGGGCATGGCAAAGGATTTCTTTGCATCTGTGCCCGCCGTTGCCGATCTGTTTGAACGTGCGGAGGCAGTCCGTCCGGGAACGCTTGCGCAGATGTTCGAGGGTGACGGCACGGAACTCAAACAGACGCAGAACACCCAGCCCTGCCTGTACTTAGCGGATATGGCAGCGGCGCTCGCCCTGAAACACAACGGCATCGAGCCGGAAGGTCTGGCGGGTTTCTCGCTTGGTGAGATCCCTGCGCTTGCCGTCGGCGGCGCTTATTCCGATGCGGACGGCTTCCGCATTGCCATGCACCGCGGTGCGGCAATGGCAAAAGCAGGTGAAGGACAGGACGTTTCCATGATGGCTTGCGTCAAGCTCCCGACCGAGCAGGTCGAGCAGCTCTGCGAACCCTATGACAAGGTATTCCCTGTGAACTACAATTCTCCGGTGCAGCTTGTGGTTTCGGGTGATAAGGCGCAGCTTGAAGCGCTTGCAAAGGACATCAAGGCGGCAAAGGGCAGAGGCGTCATGCTGAACGTCAGCGGTGCATTCCACTCTCCGTACATGACCCCCGCAGTAGAGCCGTTCGGCAGAGAGCTTTCCGCATTTGACGTGAAACTCCCCGAAATTCCGGTCTATGCGAACTTCACCGCCGCCCCCTATGAGGGTGACCCGAAGTCCGTCATGCTTGAACAGATCAACCATCCTGTGCAGTGGGTGAAGCTCATCCGCCGCATGGCAGAGGACGGTTTTGATACGTTTATCGAGTGCGGTGTCGGAAATACGCTCCAGAAGCTCATTTCCCAGATTTTGCCGGAGGCAAAGGTATTCCGTGTTGAGGATACCGCCACACTGGGCGAGACACTTGACGCACTGAAAGCATAAGGAGGCTGCTATGTTAAAGGGGAAAACCGCTGTCGTAACGGGCAGCACACAGGGCATCGGCTTTGAGATCGCAAAGAAATTTGCGGCAAACGGTGCCAACATCGCCGTTGTGGACATCTGCGATGCGGAAAAGGCAGCTCCCGCTGTCAGGGCGATCGAAGAACTCGGCGTGACCTGCAAGAGCTATCAGTGCAATGTCGGTGATGCGGCGCAGGTGGCAGAGGTCTGCAAGCAGATTCTGGAAGATTTCGGCGGCGTGGACATTCTGGTCAACAATGCCGGCATCACCCGTGATAATCTCATTCTGAAGATGAGGGAAGCAGATTTCGATCTGGTCGTAGACGTGAACCTCAAGGGTGCGTTCTACATGACGAAGAATTTCTATCGTCCCATGATGAAGAAGCGTTACGGCAAGATCATCAATATCAGTTCCATCTCCGGACTGTTCGGCAATGCGGGACAGGCGAACTACTCGTCCTCCAAGGCGGGCATTATCGGTCTGACCAAATCGACAGCCAAGGAGCTGGCATCGAGGAATATCAATGTTAATGCCATTGCGCCGGGCTTTATCGAAACGCCCATGACAACGGCATTTCAGGGAAATGACGAGCTGAAAAAAGCGATTCCGATGGGACGTTTCGGCAAGCCCGAAGAGGTCGCAGACCTTGCGCTGTTCCTTGCCTCTCCCATGTCGGATTTCATTACAGGTGAAGTGATCCGCTGTGACGGCGGCATGGCAATGTAAACAGCACGGAAATTCCTATCATACAACTATAAATAAGCGCAGAATGGCAAATTGTATACCTTAAATGCGCATTTATAGCACACAAAATGTCAGGAGGCAACATAAGCAATGAGAAGAGTTGTCATCACCGGTATGGGTACCGTAAACCCGCTCGGCAACAGCGTCGCAGAATTCAGAGATGCAATGTTTGCCGGAAAGAACGGCATCGGTATCATTACCAAGTTTGATGTAAGTGAATCCAGATACAAGGTAGCCGGCGAGGTCAAGAACTTCGATGCTGCGGCGGTTCTTGGAAAAATGACCGTCCGTAAAACGGATCCTTTCACCCAGTTTGCGCTGGCGGCTGCCAAGGAAGCTCTGGAGCAGAGCGGCATTGTCGGCACGATCGAAAGTGATCGGCTGGGTGTTTGCTTTGGTTCGGGGATCGGCGGAATGGAGACACTCTGCACCGATCATCAGAATCTGCTGGAAAAAGGGCCCCGCAAAGTCTCCCCGCATTTCGTCCCCAAAATGATCTACAACATCGCAGCAGGCAATCTTGCCATTGAGTACAAGGCAAACGGTCCGTGCATTGCGGTTTCGACCGCCTGCGCAACGGGTACCACGGCTGTCGGTGAGAGCTACCGCACCATTCTGCACGGCTATGCCGATGCGATGATCGCAGGCGGTTCGGAAGCTGCGATCAACCCGCTGACGGTTGCGGGATTCGGCAATTGTCAGGCGCTGTCCGACAATCCCGACCCCGAATCCGCCTGCAAGCCTTTCGATAAGAACCGCAACGGTTTTATCATGGCAGAGGGCGCAGGTGTTCTGGTTCTGGAGGAATACGAACACGCCAGGGCAAGAGGTGCGAATATCCTTGCAGAGATCGTCGGCTACGGTTCGACCTGCGATGCCCACCACGTCACAGCCCCCGACCCCGAGGCAAAGTACGTTGCCAAGGCGATCTCAGATGCCGTTCCGGACAAGAGCATTGACCCGTCGAAAATCTACGTCAATGCGCACGGCACTTCCACCCCCCTCAACGACAAGACCGAAACGACCGCACTCAAAGCCGCTTTCGGTGAGGATGCAAAGAAGCTGCACATCAGCTCTACCAAGTCCATGACCGGACATATGCTCGGTGCGACAGGTGCTGTTGAGTGCATTGCCTGCATTCTGGCACTTCAGAGCAACACCGTTCCGCCCACGATCCATTATTCCGAGCCTGATCCTGAGCTTGATCTTGATTACACCCCAAACAAGGCAGTACAGACCGAACTCGATCTGGCGATCTGCTCTAATCTCGGCTTCGGCGGTCACAATGCTGCTGTGGCATTCCGGAAAGTGTAAGGTGCTGTATGAACAGAGAAGATATCATGAAGATCATCCCGCACAGGGACAACATGCTGCTTCTTGACGAAGTGACCGCAGAGGGCGAGACTGCCCACGGAAAACTGACGATCACAGGAGAGGAATTTTTCCTGAAAGGGCATTTTCCGGGCAATCCCGTTGTTCCGGGTGTGATCCTGTGTGAGATTTTAGCGCAGTCCGCCTGTGTCCTGCTGTCGGGCAAGGCGGAGGGCAAGACCCCGTTCTTTACCACGCTTGACAAAGTGAAATTCAAGCACCCGGTACGCCCCGGCGACACCTACGAGACAGAATGCAGCATCGTCCGCAGCAAAGGTCCGTTCTATTTCTGCGAAGGCAAGGGCACTGTGAACGGAAAGCTGGCTGTCAAGGCAGAGTTTTCCTTTGCGCTGGTCGATAAGGAGGCGTAATCATGGGCTTTATGGATA
This sequence comes from Oscillospiraceae bacterium, assembly GCA_024699425.1. Classification (GTDB taxonomy): domain Bacteria; phylum Bacillota; class Clostridia; order Oscillospirales; family Ruminococcaceae; genus UBA3855. Next base: position 7,298 of record JAILPP010000078.1, read on the forward strand.
TGATACAGAAAATCAGCGGTTCGGCGAAGATCACCTGCAAGAAGTGCGAGTACGAAGCGACAGAATACGAGCTGGTCAAAAACAGCTATATCTGTCCGAACTGCGGCTTTGCCTATCGTCTCAGCGGGCATGACCGCATTTCTCTGATGTGTGACAAGCGCAGCTTTTCCGAGCTGTTTACAGGGCTTACCAGCAAGAATTTTCTGGATTTTCCGAATTATCAGGAAAAACTTGACAAGGCAAGAACATCCACAGGCGAGGAAGATGCCGTTATCTGCGGCACAGCGAAGATCGGAGGCAAGTCGTGTGCAATTTTTGTCATGGACTCCAAGTTCATGATGGCATCTATGGGCAGCGTTGTCGGTGAGAAGATCACCCGTCTGTTTGAATATGCCACGGAAAACAAGCTCGCTGTTGTCGGCTTTACCGCATCGGGCGGCGCAAGAATGCAGGAGGGCATCATCTCTCTGATGCAGATGGCAAAAGTCAGCGGTGCAGTCAAAAATCACAGCAATGCGGGACTGCTTTACCTGACGATACTGACCGATCCGACCACAGGCGGCGTAACTGCGAGCTTTGCAATGCAGGGCGACATCATCCTTGCAGAGCCGAAAGCACTGGTCGGATTTGCGGGACGGCGTGTTGTGGAGCAGACGACAAAAAGTCAGCTTCCTGACAATTTCCAGAGTGCGGAATTTCTGCTGGAACACGGTTTTGTGGATGCGATCGTTCCAAGACCTGAGCTGAAAGAGAAAATTGCGCAGATTCTGGCAATGCACGCATAAGGAGGGCACAGTATGGTTTCCTATGAAAAGCTGAAAACAGCGAGAAAAAACGGCAGACCGACAGGCGGTGCCTATATTGAGAATATATTCGATCAGGTGATCGAACTTCACGGAGACAGACGTTTCGGTGATGATCTGGCGATCTACGGCGGGCTTGCCTATCTGGACAAGCGCCCTGTCACGTTCCTTGCGATGGAAAAGGGCGTGGATCTGCCGAGCCGACTGGCACGCAATTTCGGCTGTCCCAAGCCGGAGGGCTACCGCAAGGCGCTGCGCCTGATGAAGCAGGCGGAGAAATTCCACCGACCTGTCATCTGTTTTGTGGATACCCTCGGCGCATATCCCGGAGCCGATGCCGAGGAGCGCGGGCAGGGTCAGGCAATCGCAGAGAGCATCATGGAAATGATGGGTCTGCACACGCCTGTCATCTCCGTGGTCATCGGTGAAGGCGGCAGCGGCGGTGCGCTGGCACTTGCCGCCGCAAACAAGGTCTTTATCCTTGAAAATGCGGTTTATTCAGTCATTTCTCCGGAGGGCTGTGCTTCCATTCTCTGGAAGGAGTCCACACAGGAGAACGTGGCAAAGGCAGCGGACTGCCTGCACATCACGGCGGACGACATGAAGAATTTCGGTGTGGCAGAAGCTGTCATTCCGGAAAATTTCGAGGATTTCCCGAAAATGTGCAGCGGCATCCGCAAGATGCTCAGCGACACGATTGACGAGCTTTCCGCACTTTCCGAAGATCAGATTCTGGAGCAGCGGTATGACCGTTTCCGGAAATTCGGTATTTTCGACGAAAAGGGCGCAAAAAAGAAGTAAGTTTCCCCCCCGCTTTATGCGGGGGAGATATATTATCCTGACAAATTTTAATAAACCACTTGACAACAGTGCGAATACGATGTATAATAGTATTGCATACCAGATAGATTTTTCGTCAGTTCCGCAGACTTTTCCGCCTGAAATACGGCAAAACATGGCAGTTATGCCCTGCTTTGCGATGATTCAGACAGAATTGAAAACAGGAGGTCGATCAGATGGAACCGCTTTGTGAACGTTTCAGTACAGCATCTTTTGACGAAAACGGACAACTGTCCGGATTTTCCCTGCATTACGAGGACAATTTCAACTTCGGCTATGATGTTGTGGATGTGATTGCAAAGGAAGAACCGCACAAGCGTGCCGTGCAGTGGTGCGATGAGCAGGGACACGAGAAAATGCTGACCTTTGACGAGATCCGCCGATATTCCAATCAGGCAGCGGGTGCGCTGCGCTTGCTGGGGATCGGGCAGGGAGATCGTGTCATGGTCATGCTCAAGCGGCACTGGGAATACTGGTTCACAGCGCCTGCGCTGCACAAACTCGGAGCAGTGATCGTTCCCGCAACGCATATGCTGCGTGTGCATGATATTACATACCGCATTGAAGCCGCCGACATCAAAGCGATCATCTGTGCGGAAAGCGAAGATCTCTGTGATCGGATTCGGGAAGCGGCAGCCGATGTGGAAAATCCGCCCGTGCTTCTGACTGTCCGTGAAGATCGGGAGGGCTTTACCCGTCTGGATTTGCTGATGGAATCGCAGGCGGAGGAGATAGAGCGCATCGCAACGAAAGCGACAGACCCGATGCTGATGTATTTCACATCGGGAACGACGGGAAATCCGAAGATGGTCGTTCACAGCTTCACCTATCCGCTGGGGCATATTGTGACTGCGAAATACTGGCAGTGCGTGCAGAATGACGGACTGCATCTGACGGTAGCCGATACGGGCTGGGCAAAATGTTCATGGGGCAAGATCTATGGACAGTGGCTTTGCGGCAGTGCCGTGATGGTCTATGAATTTGAGCGCTTCCATGCGGAAGAGATGATGAAAGTACTTGAAAAATATCAGGTGACGACGTTCTGCGCCCCGCCGACATTGTACCGTCTGATGGCAAAAACGGGAATCCGACGGGAGGCATTTGCGGGAGTGAAGCACGTTTCCACAGCGGGCGAAGCGTTGCAGGAGGAGATCATCCGCCTGTTCCATGAAAAAACGGGTCTGGAGATCATGGAAGGGTTCGGACAGAGCGAAACAACGCTTATCATCGGCAATTTTGCGGGTTCCGAGCCGAAGCGGGGTTCGATGGGAAAACCGAATCCCCTGTTCCCCGTGATGCTGGTTGACCACGATCAGAACCCCGTGCCTGTCGGGGAGACGGGCGAGATCGTCATTGACACCAGAGAGCGTATGCCGGAGGGGCTGTGCATGGGCTACGAGAAAAATGAGGAAGCGACGGCACGTTACTGGCGCAACGGGTTGTACAGCACGGGCGACACGGCGTATCGGGACGAGGACGGTTATTACTACTATGTGGGACGTGTGGACGATGTTATCAAGTCCAGCGGTTATCGGATCGGACCGTTCGAGGTGGAAAGTGTACTGATTCAGCATCCGTCAGTGCGTGACTGCGCCGTGATCGGTGTTCCGGACGTGGAACGTGGTCAGCTTGTCAAGGCATTTGTGGTACTGCAAAGCGGAACGGTCGGCACAGACGAGCTGAAATCAGAGCTTCAGACCTTTGTCAAGGAGCGCACAGCGCCATACAAATACCCCAGACTGATCGAGTTTATAGACGAACTGCCCAAGACATTCAGCGGCAAAACGCAGTATAACGTTCTGCGCACGATGAACAAGTAAGACAAAACCGGACTGTGCAGGCAGTCCGGTTTTATAGATTCAGGATATTGTGAAATATCATTTTTTTCTATTTGACTTTTCGGCGGACATATGTTATACTGATACTATCTTAAAAGGAGGACATCATGATGAAGACAAAATTTCACGAAAAGCTCCGCCTGCTGACATTTACGGGCGTACTGACGGCACTGACCGCAGCAGCCACCATGCTTATCCGTATCCCGACCCCGACAAAGGGCTATCTGAATCTGGGTGACACGCTTGTGAACCTGTCCGCATGGCTGTTAGGGCCTGTATACGGTGCGGCGGCGGGCGGAATCGGTTCAGCGCTTGCCGATCTGCTTTCCGGCTATGCGGTTTACTGTCCGGCAACGCTTGTCATCAAGTGCCTTATGGGACTTGCGGCATGGGGTGTCTGGCATCTGCTTGCGAAGAGGGGCAATATCAAAGCCCGCATCACGGCGGCGATCGTTTCCGAACTGGTTATGATTGTGGGCTATGCGGTATTTGAGGGCTTTCTGTACGGTTCCGCAGCGCAGGCGCTGCTTTCGGTGAGTGGGAATCTGGTGCAGGGAATTTTCGGGGCATCGTGTTCCGTTCTGCTCTATGAGACACTTCTCCGTCATCTGCCGATACCGACAAAGAGGTAATTATGCACGAATCTCCGAAAAAGCAGATTTTCAGATACTGGCTGTTGTATGTACCGCCGATTTTGGTATTGCTTTGTATTCTTTTGTACAAACCGCTGCTTGCTGTGGAAAAGTTTGCAGCGGATTATATTTTCCACTGTGTATTCTTTGATGTGACGGGATTTTACTGTCCCGGCTGTGGTGGAACACGCAGTCTGACGGCGCTGCTGCACGGACATTTTCTGTTGGCGCTCCATGAAAATCCGGGTTTTCCCCTGCTGGTGCTGTTGGGGATACTATTATATATAGAGAAGGCGGCGGCGGTACTGGGCAGACAGATTCGTCTGATACCCCGCAGCAGGGCATTCTGGATCACGATTTGCAGTATTCATTTAATTTGGGCGATTCTGCGTAATTTTGTGCCGATACTTCAACCGTTCAGCTAACCCGTCAGGCGGAAGGTCTGACGGGTTTACCTGAAAAAACAACAACAAGTCCCTGCACAAGGACTTGCTGTTGTTGTATTTTATGTCGAAAGGAAATGAAGAAGAAAATGACTTGTTCAGACTGTCAATAACTCTCACAACGCGGTGTGTTGTCCGCTGCGAAGGTGACAGTAGCCTTCGCAGCAGATCTGGTAAGAAGAGAGGTTTGAATCTCGAAGTCACTGTGGTATTGGCACCGGTGTGATTCTCTATGATGTTATTATACAGCCCGATTATGTGTATTGTGTGATAATTTTTTAAAAGGATGGTAAATGTCAGGTTAAAAGATTGTTGAGAAGTGGAAAATCAGGAAGCAAAAATTTCCTCCCAGCTCAGTTCCCTGCCGATGCCCATAGCTGCGGCGTAGCGGCAGATGCCCGTGGCATCTTTGGCGTTGACAGCGCCGTCCTTGTTGACATCGCCGAAAGCGTGCATATTCTGATGTTCTTCCTCCGTGATGCCGTCGCCGCCTGTACCCATTCTGGCAGCATAGATCAGAACCGACGTGGCATCGGCGGCGTTGATTTTGCCGTCATGGTTGACATCACCAAGCAGTGAGGACGTTTCCCCCGCATCAACAACGATCTCTATGCCGCGGAGCTGTGGAATGGTGCTGCTGTATTCTGTTTTCATGACAGTGCCGTCATTGCTGGTGATATAGGTCAGGCGTTCGGCTTTTGCGGTTTCGGCATCGGCGGCAGTCTGAAATTCAAACCGATAGCTGCCGGGCTGTGTTCCGGGTGCAAGTGCGGCATCGAATGTGTAAAAACTGAACCAGTCGGACTGACCGCCGGCAAACGCCGTTGCCTGTTCGATTCCCGAAAGCCAGTAGAGGGTCAGTTCCCTGCCGTCGGAGCAATTCTGACTGAAAGAGGAGCAGTTCGGGGAATAACTGCCCTTGGAATTGATACTGCCGAGGCAATAGGGCTGAAATTTTGTGGAAAACTGTGTGCCGTCGGGCAGCGTGTAAGTCTGCGGTACAGCCTCGTCGGGATAAGATGCGCCTGTTTCGAGCGATTCTTCCACAAACGTGAGATTTTCGCTGTCCGAACGCAGTTTCATGCCGAGAACCTGTACTTCTGCACGGTCTGTTTCGATATAGATGCCGAAATGCAGCACCGTACCTGCGGCAGCCTCCGCAGCGGACAGATGCACACAGCCGTCAGAAGAAACGGTGGTATCCCCTTCCGGACGGATCACAAAGGCAATATCCTCCCCCGTATACGATGCGGCGGCGGGAACGGATTGCAGAAGCATTGCGCCGCACAGAACAGCGGCGGGCAGTAAATGACGTTTCATAGGCATTTTCCTCCTCAGCGGGATAAATTCCGGCATTGCCGGTCGGCTCTATCAGACTTCCTCGGAAACTTCCGAAGCGCCGTTCTGCTTGTCTCTTTTGCCCTGTGCTTTGCGCCTCTTCCTTGCAATACACCAAGTATTGCGGCGGTCGAGTCACTTTGCACAGGACAAAATATCCTGCGCATTCCGTCAC
>JAILPP010000104.1 GCA_024699425.1 Oscillospiraceae bacterium
GAATCGCAAACGCTTCGCTCTCGGCAAGCGTCTCCGCACCGTGTCCGACACCGATTGAAAACGTGATGTAGTTGCGCTCGTCTACGTTGATATTCCGTGCATCATCCAGAATCTTGAATTTGTTTTCAATGAGCTGCTGCACGTGCTGTTCCTCCAGCACGGCAAGGAATTTGTCATTCTTCATGCGGCGGACGATTCCGTTCGTTCCTGCAACAAAATTTTCCAGAAGTCGCTCTACCGCAAAACTTGCTTCAAGCCGTTCGCTCTCCTTGGCATTCTGGATCAGATCTTCATAGTTGTCAATGACGATGAGAAGCACGCAGGGATGCGAACTCTTGTATTTCTCACGCAGGGTTTGCAGCTCCGTGACATCCGTCCACAGAAACACATTGAGCGCAATGTCTCCCTCACGGAACGGACAGAGCCTTACCTGATAACAGCGATCCTGAAAGCTGATCATCTGCTCCGCAACGGACGGATTGAAAGGGATGATCTCGAACAGGTCTCTGCCGAACAGATCGCCGCCGTCCATGATCTCTTCCTGAAAATACGGGTTCATCTGCACGATGATGCCGTCCTCATTGAGAACACAAAGCCCGAACGGCAGACTTTCAAGCGCCGCAAACTGGGCATTTTCCGTGCCCTTGTGCAGCTTCGCCACAAACTCAAACTGATGCTTCTGCACGAAATATAACTGAACCGCCGCCACAACCGCAACGCTCACACCCGGAATACAGTACAGCAGTCCGAACCGACTGCCGTGCCATTGCATTACTGCACCCGGCAGCAGCACGGACAAGATCATCAATCCGAACAATGTCCAGAACAGAACATGATATTTCGCCTTCAACCTGTCACCACCTTCCTCAAGTATATGCAGAGATCATGAACTCTGCATCAGACTTCCATGATGATCGGCAGGATCATGGGGCTGCGCTTGGTCTGCTCGAAAATGAAGTCCGAAAGAGCATCACGGAGCTTGCCCTTCAGGGAAGTCCACTCCCGCAGCTCAAAGACGGAGCATTCTCCAAGCGTGTGACACATCAACTGACGTGCCTGTTCCATCAGCTCCTCTGCCTCACGGACATAGACAAATCCACGGGAAATGATGTCCGGCCCCGATACGACTTCGCCCGTCTCTCGGTTGATGCCCACGACAATGATAATCAGACCGTCTTCGGCAAGATGCTTTCTGTCACGCAGTACGATCGAACCGACATCACCTACACCAAGTCCGTCTACCAGTACTCTTCCCGACGGTGCCTGCCCTACGATCTGGAGCTTCGTGCCGTCCGTTTCAATCACGTTGCCGATCGAGGCAAGCAGGACATTTTCTTTCGGAATGCCCATTTCAAGCGCAACGCCTCTTGCTTTCATCAGGTGCTTGTATTCGCCGTGCATCGGGATATAATACTTCGGACGCACCAGCGACAGAATGAGTTTCAGCTCCTCCTGACAAGCGTGTCCGGAAACGTGTACCTCATACATCGACTCGTAAATTACTTCTGCTCCCGATTTCAGCAGCTCATTGACAACCTTTGTGACGTGCTTTTCATTGCCCGGAATGGGGGTTGCCGATATGATGATGAAATCCAGCGGCGTGATGTTGACTTTCTTGTGGTCGTGCATTGCCATTCTGGTCAGTGCGCTCATCGGCTCTCCCTGCGATCCCGTGGTGATCAGCACGATCTGCTCCGGCGGATACTGGCTCATGTTCTCAATGTCGATGATCGTATTCTTTGGCACTTCCAGATAACCAAGCTCCAGCGCTGTGGTGATGACGTTGATCATACTGCGTCCGAGAACAGCGACCTTTCTGCCGTTCTTCGCTGCCATGTTCACGATCTGCTGTACACGGTGGATATTCGAGGAGAATGTCGCAATGATGATGCGGCGGTTTCCCGCTTTGGCAAAGAGTTTCTCAAAACTTTCACCGACCTTGCGCTCCGACTGGGTGTAGCCCGGACGTTCCGCATTGGTCGAATCCATCATCAGTGCCAGTACACCGCGGTTGCCAAGCTCACCGAATCGGGCAAGGTCGATCGGCCCGCCGTCAATGGGCGTGAAATCCACCTTGAAGTCGCCTGTATGGACAAGCACGCCCGCCGGCGTGTGGATCGCCATGCCGTAACTGCCGGGAATGGAATGGTTCACCTTGATGAACTCCACGCCCATGCAGCCCATACGGACAGTCTTTCTCGGCTCGACAACGTTCAGGGCAACTTTGCCAAGCAGTCCGTGTTCTTCGAGCTTGTGCTTGATCAAACCGATCGTCATGGAAGAACCATAGATCGGTGCATTGACTTTCTTCAGCAGGTACGCAAGTCCGCCGATGTGATCTTCGTGCCCGTGGGTGATAACAATGCCGCGCAGCTTATCCTGATTGCGCTCTACATAGGTAAAATCAGGGAGTACAATGTCTACGCCCGGCATTTCCGCATCCGGAAACGCAAGACCGCAGTCCAGAATAAACATATCGTTGGCACATTCAAAAACGGTCATGTTCTTGCCGATCTCTCCAAGTCCGCCAAGCGGAATGATACGAACCGGCGTTTTCTGTCGGGAATAATGCTGGGTGCCGTTGTTTTCCCGCTGAATCGGGCGGGACTGGTTCGCCGCCTGCGCAAGCTGCGACTGCGGATGCGGCGGCTTCTTCGGACTGCTCTGTGATCTGGGCGGATTCGGCTTTTTGCCGCGGTTTACAAAATACCGCTTCCGAGGTTCTCCGCCGCCGGGACGATTCTGCCCGTTGGAACGACTGTTGTGATTACTGCTCAATCGACTACCTCACTTTCTGTTGAAACGTGCTGTGCCGCAAGGCAGCGCAGCGTTGACGGATTTTCTTCTATTTCAGGCACAATTGCCATATGTCCGAACAAATTGTTTTCCCTGCTCCCCCACATACTCCGGAACAGGCGATACATACTTTAATTATACTCTATATCAATTGGATTGTCAAGTGGTTTGGCTGCCCTAAAAAAAGTCAACGGCAGCAGAAAGTTTTGCACCATATATGACAGATTGTTAAAATTTTCCCGAATCCCCTTGCAAATCTGCCCGAAATGTGGTATGATATAAGATAGGAAAACAGAATCCATTGTTACAGAACGGAGGCACGCTATGGGGAATTTTACCGGATCGCAGTGCATAATCTGTCAGAATACTTTCACGGATGATGACGATATTGTTGTATGTCCGGACTGCGGCACACCTTATCACAGAAATTGTTATGCACAGAAGGGAAGATGTATCAATACATCCCTCCATGCTGTCGGCGGAAGCTGGGGGGCTGTTCAGCAGGAGACTCGCCGCCGTCAGGGCGGGATCGTCTGCCCGCACTGCCAGTATGTCAACCTCGCTGATGCGAAAACCTGCGAATCCTGCCACGGCTCTCTGCTGAGTGAGGAGGAGGAACAGAAACGAATCCGCATCGCTCTTCCGGACGGGTCGGATGTCTATTTCGATGCCGAAGATCCCTGCTGCGGACTTCCGCCGGAAGAGAAGATCGAGGAGGAAACACTCGGCGATGTTGCCAACTTCGTGCGGACGAATACTCTGTATTATATCCCGCTGTTCCGACGGTTTCGGGATACGGGACGCAAGATCTCACTCAATCTGAGCTGTATGCTCTTCCCGAATCTGTACTTTGCATATCGGAAAATGTGGCTCATGGCGGTCATCAGCTCACTGCTGATCTTCCTGTGTGACTTGCCGTCCATTCTGATCGCTTTCGTTGATCCGGACAGCCTGCGCTCCATCAAAGAGCTGTACGGTGCGGAGGGGATCGCCATGCTCGAAAGGCTGACTTCCTTCCTCAGTGCAAATCAGTCCTTCCTCGAATCGCTGAATGTACCAATGTACATTGTCAATCTCGGCGCACGGTTGCTGCTGTGCCTGTTCGGCAATTATCTGTACTATCGGTTCGTGATGAAGCGTGTCGGCAAAATACGCACCAACTCCCCAACTGACCATGTGCGCAAATCCCTGCTTCACGCAGAGGGCGGCACAAGCGTTCTCAACATTATCGGATGTTTCGGGATCTATTACGGGTTGATGCTTTGCTTTTCCTTTGTTCTGGTGCTTGTATTCATCAAGATGTAAACCAAAGTCCGGCAACACGCCGGACTTTTTTGATTCTGCATTACCCGATGCGGACAAGAGATTTCCGGAATGTTTCACTGCCATCACAGCAGAAACCTGCAATCATCACTTTGGAGATTCGACCTTCGGGCAGACTGTCCGGTGTCAGTATGTGCTGCGACGGGTCGAATTTGTCACCCTCTCTTGTAAGCAGGCGGCGGAAGTCAGGATGCCCGACCAGATATAAATCAAAAAACAGGTCAAAGCACTCATTCAGCGTGTTCAATGTCTGCTTGTCCATCTGCGTCCCTTCTGTGCAGATGATCTCGTGCAGACGGTGCAGCGTCGCCTCCTCTGCACCCGTAACGGCAAAACTCAGCGGCGAAAATTCGTTGAGGAACGCTGCGCAGGTATCACGCAAGCCGTCAGGAAGCTCCAGATAATGCCCGTAAACCGTTTCCAGCCGTGCGTAGGGAGCAAGTACCTCCTGCATACGGCTGCACTGCTGCCGCAGGGCGGAAAGGCGCTGCTCCTGCGAAAATATCGTCTCCTGCGCCTCTTCCAAAGCTCTCTCCGCACGCACACAGCGGCTTTGCAGGGTGTCGGCATCTTCCGTTGATTCATGCGTCTCCGCTTCCTTCGGGGTGGTGAGTGCCTCGCAGACGGCGTTACGGATCTCCGCATCGTTTCGGAGCAGTGTGAGCAGCTTGTTTCTCAGATCTTCCATTTTCTTCACTCCAATCAACTTGACAAAGTAACGCTTCTGTGCTATAATAGGAAAGGATTAAGATGCGCCTGTGGTGGAATTGGCAGACACGTTGGATTTAGGTTCCAATGTCGCAAGATATGCAGGTTCAAGTCCTGTCAGGCGCACCATTCCTGATGATAAACGAAAAACCGGCGCAGATGCGTCGGTTTTCTTTATGGGCCATCAGGGATTCGAACCCGGGACCATCCGGTTATGAGCCGGAAGCTCTAACCAACTGAGCTAATGGCCCTTGTATAGCAAAAAAGAGTGGAAGTACCACTCTCTTTTGATTCATGTCGGCACCTATCTAATTTTCCGGGCCGTCACCAGCCAAGTATTTTCGACGTAAAAGAGCTTAACTGCCGTGTTCGGAATGGGAACGGGTGGGACCTCTTTGCCATCAGCACCGACTGAAAGCAGAACAGACGAAATGCAATT
>JAILPP010000141.1 GCA_024699425.1 Oscillospiraceae bacterium
GCCCTGCCGAGGGGGTTTGGGGGGCGAGTAGCCCCCCAATACCAGCCCGCCGCCTTGTATGCTACTCTTCTGCCGGAAGCAGGAGACTGATCTCCGTACCCTCACCAAGAACCGATTGCAGTTTGATCTGACCCGCATGGAATGCCATGCCGTGCTTGACGATGGAAAGCCCCAGACCGGTACCGCCGACCTCTTTGGAATGGCTTTTATTGACACGATAGAAGCGTTCAAAGACACGTCCGCAGTCCGCCTGCGGGATACCGATGCCGTTATCCCTGACACAGACGACCGCCTTTCCGTCCTGTTTATGCGTGGAAATATGCACCCAGCCGCCTTTGCGATTATACTTGATCGCATTGTCGCATACATTATAAATAATCTCTTCCAGCATGGGGCGCACGCCCGTAACGTTGACGGATTCGCCGTCACAGCGGATACTGATGCCGTTTTTCTCCGCAGAAATGGCAAGGCGGGAAGTGACCTCACGGCAAAGGGCATTCAGTTCCACGGAAGTGCGTTCCCGATCGGGGCGATCGTTGATGTCCTCCAGATGGGAGAGTTTGAGAATATCGTTGACAAGTTCCATGAGCCTTGCGGCTTCCTTGTAGATATTATCGGCAAAATGGGGAATATCCTCATCCTTGACCATACCGTCACGGATGATCTCCGCAAAGCCTGAAATAGAAGTCAGGGGCGTTTTGAGTTCATGGGAGACATTGGCAGTAAATTCCCGCCGCAGGGAATCCTGTTTGCGGTGTTCGGCTTGAATGGCTTCCATCTGACGGTGAATCTGCTGATTCTGGGTAATCAGGCGATGCACAAAGGGTTTCAATTCGTCATACACGTCCCGGTCGTCGGGATTTTCGACATCCATGCGGTCAATGGGGTCAACGATGCGACGGCTTGCACGGGCGGCGAGGATAATCGAAACCAGTGCGGCAAGAAGCAAAAACAGCAGCATTGGCAGGGCGAGATTCCGCAGCAGATGCCAGAGCGTATCCTGTCGGATGGAAACACGGAGAATGTCGCCGTTTTGCAGACGGACGGCATAATTTGCGGTATTCTGAAACATACTTTGTGAATAATGCTGACTGCTGCCCTCGCCCTTTGAGAGTGCCTGTTGAATTTCCTCCCGTTCGAGGTGATTTTCCATGGTATCGGGAGCGACGTGGGAATCATACAGCACGCTGCCGTCAGGAGCGACGACAGTAATGCGCATATCCCCGCCGTGATGCACACGGGAGAGAACGTCCTCGCCCTCCACATTCAGAATTTCCGAGACATAAAGCGCCTTATCTTTCAGTTCCGAAAAATTGCGTTTGACAAGGTAAGAATTGAGTACATACAGCATGAGTCCGAAGCTGAGGAGCAGAACGATCATGCAGGCACCGAAGGTATGTTTGGTCAGTTCATTCCGCATCGTCATTCACCTCCAGCTTATAGCCGATGCCGCGGATGGTGCGGATGTAATCGCCCGCTGTGCCGAGTTTCTGACGAAGTGTGCGGATATGGACATCGACCGTGCGGTTTTCGCCGTCGAAGGCGTAGCCCCAGACCTGATTGAGAAACTGTTCACGGGTCAGAACCAGACCCTTATTGCGCAGGAGCAGAACGAGCATTTCAAATTCCTTGTAAGTGAGAGTAACATCTCTGCCGTCCACCTGAACGATATGCCGCTGCGGGCTGACGAAGAGGCAGCCGATATGAAAGCCCTCCGGCTGTGGTTCAGGGGCAGTACGGCGCAGCAGCGCACGGACACGGGCGATCAGCTCCATCATACCGAAGGGTTTGGGGAGGTAATCATCTGCACCGAGGTCAAGCCCGATCACCTTATCATATTCTGTTGAACGGGCTGTGAGCATCATGACGGGAATGCGGGAAGTCTGGGGCTGTTCCCGAAGCCGCCGCAGGATAGAAAGCCCGTCCTCCTCAGGCAGCATAATATCGAGCAGAATGAGCTGAGGCAAAGCCTTATCCATCGCATTCCAGAACGCCGACGGCAATGCGAAACCCTGCGCCTCCATTTTAGCGCCGGACAGCGTATAGACAACGAGTTCCCGAATGGAGTTATCATCTTCCACAAGATAGATCATGGCAGACCTTCTCTCTGTTTTTCAAATTATAAATGAACGCATACACAAAAAACGATGCGGGTGCAGGGCGGTCACCGCCCTACTCTGTATAAGCGACCAGCCGCGCTCGTTCCTCGCTGGCTGTCTGCTTATGCCGAGGGGGGTTGGGGGGCGAGTAGCCCCCCAATACCAGCCCGCCGAGTTCACACGTTGAACAGCCGCATTGCATTTTTGCGGCAGATGTCAATGATCTCCTGTGCCGTTCTTCCGCAGATTTCGGCGGCACGTTCGGCAGTACAGGCGATCATGCGGCTGTCACAGCGTTCCCCTCTGTGCGGAACGGGCGCTAAGTAGGGGCAATCTGTTTCGAGCAGCATATACTCTAAAGGGAGCTGACGGAGCGTTTCAACCGCACGGCGGGCGTTATGATACGTCAGAGTTCCGCCGAATCCGAGATACAATCCGAGTTTCACAGCTTCCATTGCGGTTTCCTTAGAGCCGCTGAAGCAGTGAATGACACCTTTCGGGCGATATTCCCGCAAAATCTCCATCGCATCGCCCATTGCATCCCGTATATGAAGAATGACGGGAAGTCCGAGTTCCCGTGCCAGCGCAAGCTGACGGGTAAACACTTCCTTCTGCCGTGCGGAATTGTAGCCCTCGTAGTGATAATCCAGCCCGATCTCACCGATCGCGCGGACATTTGCACGGTCAGACAATGCCGTTTCCCGTATCTGTGCGAGCCAGTCATCGGAAAGACCGCTGACATTTTCGGGATGTACGCCCACAGCGCAGAAGCAGTGCGGGTACTGCTGTGCCAGATGCAGGCAGGCAAGGGAATCCTGCGGCGTGCAGCCGCAGAGCATTATATGTGAAACGCCCTCCTGCGGGAGACCTGCAAGCAAAGAATCCCTGTCCTCATCAAAGGCGGCATCGGCATAATGGGAATGCGTATCAAAAATACCGTGATACATACGCTTATTCTGCACCTGCTTCTGTTTCTGTTTCGGGCACAGCATCCGATGCCTGTGCGGAGTCCTCTGCGGAAGCATCTTCGGAATCACCTTCGGAAGGTGACGGCTGTGCATCTTCAGCGAAATATTCCTGTACGGAGCGATAGAAGTCACCGGAAAGCAGATACACGTCCGACTCACCGGGTTCACCCGTGACAAGGCGAAACATACCGATGTTCTTGCCGTAAGTGTACATATAGCGCAGTGCGCTTTTGTGGTCGTTGTAATCCTGTGCCGTGATGTCGGTTTCCATGAGGTTGACGAGCATCTTGAAATTGTTATCCATAGAAGCGAGCAGACGATCTCTGTCGCTGTCGGTGACGTTGATCATTTCGGTCATCATATCCGCAGCGGTTGCACTGCGCTGACTTTCGCCCTGATCGAAGAAGGGGTAGGTAACGAGTTTTTCCATCTGGTGCGGACCGAGGTACTGGGGAGCGAGCGTATCCTCAAAGCCTTTGATTCCGTTGGGTACACGGTAATACACGCCGCCGAAGATATTGCAGATTTTCTGGAAGCCGTCGCTGCCGAGAATGGCATAGCGGTCAGTTTTGATATGTGCTTCATTTTCGATTGCCGCCTTGACGCTGGCAACGCCGCCGCCGTTGAAGAAGCCCTCAAGCGTATCGGATCTGCCGTCCACCACGGCAAGCATATTTGCGGGGAACGAAATGAACATGACGTGTTTATCCGCAGGCAGGAGACGTGCGATCATAAATGTGAGGGGTTTGGGGTCCCGTTCCTCATGCAGGATAAAGAGAATGGTCATATTATCCGCAGCGGTGGGTTTTTTGACTGTACTGTTCCATTCCACCGTTGTTTCCTGATTGATACTCAGGTGGGTGAACACATACATTGCAATACCGCCAAGTCCGACAATACCGATGAGGAGTGTCAGCAGAAAGGGAATTGCAACGTGTCCTCTGCTTTTTTTCTTCTTTTTTTTCTGAGCCATGGGAATGTACCTCCTGTGTAAAACGATAATGCTCCGAAGGGAGCGTGAAGAGAACCTCTGCTGTCCGCAGAAAATTTTCTGCACCTACTTGCTTTTTTTTGCAAGAAGTGTTATAATAAATAGGAGTGGCAATCAGCGGGAAATTTCAGCGAAGAAATCCCCGCTGTTCGATGTGCCAGTCCTGCGGGGCAGGAATAATCCCGCCGGAAGGCGTGGGAAAGAGCCGGCAGTAGGCAAGACCGAGTTTCTTTGCATACGAGAACGTAAACATCGAACCGGAGCGCCCGTCCTCACAGACGGCAAGGATGGCAGAAGAGTGATCTGCCATAAAGCGGTCACGTTTCAGAAAAATTTCCCTGTCCTCGGAAGAACCGGGCAGAACGATCAGCTTGTCCACATTGTCGAGCATTCTTTGCAGATGACCGGGGTCGTAACCTCGCCGGAGGAAGAACTGTTCATAATCCGTGCAGGGCTGAACGCCGATCACACGAATCTGGGGATTATACTCCCGCAGGCGGAACAGGTAATCGGAAGCGATGTAATCCACACCGTCCGCAAGACCTGTGAAGTAGCAGGTATATCCGATCTGCAAAGCCTGCCAAAGGTAATATTTGAGTGCTTCCGTCAGTCCGCTGAGGACTTCCCCCCGCGGCAGTTTTTCGGGTCTGTGTCCTGTCAGGCAGAGCGCAGATTCCCACGGAATGTCGGGAAGTTCCGTTTTTTCATAGCGATGCTTCATATGATGACACCTCTGTTATTTCTCACAATTACCCTTATTATAGCACACTTCACGAGGGATAACAAGTGGAAAAGCGGATTTTTTTGTAAAAATTACATTTCTGTTCCTTTTTCGACACTAAATTGATATATTTTCCGAAGTAAGAAGGGGACAGCAGACATACGCGTCCAAGAACGATACAGGCAGAAAGAAGGAGTCAGTATGCAGTACAGACAGCGGGCATGGGCAGAAATATCGCTTGATGCCCTTGCGCACAATGTTGAGGAGATACGCCGCAAGCTTGCGGACACAACAGAATACTGTGCCGTTGTCAAGGCAGATGCCTACGGTCACGGAGAAGAGATCATCTGTCGGAAGCTGTACGATCTCGGAGTACGGTTCTATGCGGTATCGAGTGTAGAGGAAGCCGTCCGTGTACGCAGCTACTGTCCGGAGGGAGAAATTCTGATACTCGGCTATACCTCGCCGGAATGTGCGCCGATGCTTGCGGAGAAGCGTATCATTCAGGCAGTGGTTTCGGGGGAATATGCCAAGGCGCTGTCGGATTTTGCCCAGCCGGGATGTCCCGTGCGCTGTCACATTGCATTGGACACGGGCATGGGGCGCATCGGGGTGCAGACGGTTGAGACCGCAGCCTGCTACTGGGAACTGGAGCAGATCCTGTCCTATCCGGGACTTTCGGTGGAAGGTCTGTTCACGCACTTTGCGGTTGCGGACGAAGACGCACCGGAACATATTGCATACACCGAGAAGCAGGAATCGCTGATCTTCCGCATTGCAGACTATCTGCGTTCCAGAGGAGCAGATCTGCGCCATGTACACTGCATGAACAGTGCAGCGATCCTGTACCGCAACAATCCCGCCAGCACACTTGGGCGTGCGGGCATCATCATGTACGGACTGAAACCGAATGCGGTGCTTGACGTTCCGCTTGACTTAGAGCCTGTAATGTCGTTCCGTTCCCGCATCAGTCATATCAAGACGGTAGAAGCGGGCACCTGCATCAGCTACGGGCGCACTTACACTGCGCAGACGGAACGCCGCATTGCGACCGTGACCATCGGCTATGCAGACGGATACAGCCGACAGCTTTCCAACAAGGGAGAAGTGCTGGTAAACGGTGTACGCTGTCCTGTGACGGGGCGTGTCTGCATGGATCAGATGATGATTGACGTGACCGATGTACCGGAAGCGGAGATCGGGGCAGTGGTGACGCTGATCGGCAAAGACGGCAATGAAACCGTGACCGCCGATGAACTGGCAGGACTTTGCGGAACGATCGGTTATGAGATCGTGTGCGGCATTTCCAAGCGTGTCCCCCGTATTTTCTTAGAGGACGGCAGACTTGTCCACGAGGACAGATTATTTTAAGCAGACCGTAAAAAAATGACATTCAGTCATTTTTGTAACGAAACCAATGTCAGATGCTACTACCTATACAGAACGCCATAAATGAGCGCAGACTGTCAAAATATACAGAAGCAATGCGGGTGCAGGGCGGTCACCGCCCTGCCGAGGGGGTTTGGGGGGCGAGCAGCCCCCCAATACCAGCCCGCCGCCTTGTACAACTATAGCAGAAAGCACAAGTCCGGTGCAGAGGGACGGAACGATAGAGTTGGAGGAACTACATGAGAACGTACACTTTGGGAATTGATGTCGGTTCAACGACAGTCAAGACGGTGGTCTGCGATGAAAGCGGAAACATTCTGCATTCGGCATACCAGCGGCATTTTTCAAAGGTAAAGGAAACCGTATCGGAACAGTTGACTGCGATCCGTGAAAAATTTCCGGAAGCGCAGTACCGCTGTGCCATGACAGGCTCCGCAGGTCTGGGTCTTGCCAATGCAGCGAAGCTCTCCTTTGTGCAGGAGGTACACGCAGCATTTCTGGCAGTCAGGACACGTTTTCCGCAGGCGGATGCCGTCATTGAGCTTGGCGGTGAAGATGCCAAGATCATTTTCCTGACCGGCGGCGTAGAGCAGCGCATGAACGGTTCCTGTGCCGGCGGAACGGGTGCATTCATTGACCAGATGGCAACGCTTCTGGGCATCACGGTAGATGAACTGGATGAAGCGGCACTCCGTGCAACACGCACCTATCCGATCGCATCCCGCTGCGGAGTATTTGCGAAGTCGGATATACAGCCGCTTCTGAATCAGGGCGCTGCACGGGAGGACGTGGCAGCGAGTATTTTCCGTGCCGTTGTCGATCAGACGGTAGCAGGACTTGCACAGGGACGGGAGATCAAGGGCAACATCCTCTTTCTCGGCGGGCCGCTGTCCTTCCAGAAGGGACTGCGCAAGGCATTTGTGGACACTCTGAAACTCACGCCCGAACAGGCGATCTTTCCGGAGGAAGCGCCGGTATTTGTCGCCCTCGGATCGGCGCTGTACGCAGAGGAGAGCAAGGATTCGCCGAAAACGGCGCAGACGCTGCTTGACATGGTACAGGGCGCACAGGCAGCATCGGACGTTGTCACAGGCGACCGTCTGTTCCGCAGCAAGAAGGAATATGACGAATTTGTGGAACGCCACAAGCGCTGTGACCTGCAATATGCCGACCTGCGCACCTATGAAGGCGATGCCTACCTCGGCATTGACTCGGGTTCGACCACGACCAAACTGGTTCTCATCACGGAAGACGGGCGGCTGCTGTACAGTCACTACGCTTCCAACGAAGGACAGCCCCTCGACCGCATTGCTGCAAAGCTCCGTCAGATCTACAAGGACAAGAACCCGAAGCTCAACATCCGCTGTTCTGCGGTCACAGGCTACGGGGAAGACCTTATCAAATCGGGACTTTCCGTCGATCACGGCATTGTTGAGACAGTAGCGCATTTCAAGGCGGCATCGTTCTTCTGTCCGGACGTTGATTTCATCATTGACATCGGCGGGCAGGACATCAAATGTTTCAAGATCAAGAACGGCACGATTGATTCGATCATGCTCAACGAAGCCTGTTCATCGGGCTGCGGCTCATTCATTCAGACATTTGCGATGGCAATGGGCTATGATATTGCAGAATTTTCGCAGATGGGCTTATTTGCGGAGCATCCCGTGGAACTCGGTTCCCGCTGCACGGTATTCATGAACAGTTCTGTCAAGCAGGCGCAGAAGGACGGTGCCACGGTAGAGGACATTTCGGCGGGACTTTCCTCCTCGATCATCAAGAATGCGATCTATAAAGTCATCAGAGCCAGAAGCGTGGAGGAACTCGGCAAGAACATTGTCGTACAGGGCGGAACGTTCCTGAACGATGCCGTTCTGCGATGTTTTGAGCGTGAAATCGGGCGGCACGTCATCCGTCCTGCGATTTCGGGACTGATGGGGGCATTCGGTGCGGCGCTGTACGCAAGGGAACAGGCGCAGTCATCGGGAAAAACGCACAGTGGACTGATCTCACCGGAACATCTCGAACAGTTCTCCTACACCTCCAAAAATGTCCGCTGCGGCGGATGTACGGCGAATTGTTCGCTGAACATCATCAAATTTTCGGACGGCGGCAGATTTGTTTCGGGCAACCGCTGTGAACGCGGCGCAGGCATCAAGCGTGAAACAGCCGTTCCCGACCTGTATGCCTACAAATATGAAAGTCTGATGCAGCTTGCGAAGAAGCAGCCGTCGGTGAAGCGTGCGACCGTGGGAATCCCGCTGGTGCTGAGTTACTATGAACAGTTCCCGCTGTGGCACACATTTTTCACGAAGCTGGGCTTTGCGGTTGAAATTTCGGGGGAATCCGACCGCAAGATGTATTTCAAGGGTCAGCACACCATACCCTCGGACACGGTCTGCTATCCTGCCAAGATCGCACACGGGCATATTGAAACGCTGCTGGAAAAGGGAGTAGACTTTATTTTCTGGCCGTGCATGACATATAATTTTGCCGAACCCGACACGGACAATCATTTCAACTGTCCCGTTGTGGCGTACTATCCGGAACTGATGCGAGCCAATCACAGCGGACTGAATGCGAAAAACTTCCTCTATCCCTATATCGACATCAACGACCGCAAGCAGATGGTCAGGGCGATGAAGAAAGCGCTTTCGGGCTATGGGATCAGCGGCAGGCAGATCGCAAATGCTGCGGAAGCGGCATATCAGGCGCAGGAAGATTTCCGCAGCGAGATGCAGAAGAAAGGGCAGGAGATCATCCGTCAGGCACGATCGGAGGGGAGAAGCATCATCGTCCTTGCGGGCAGACCCTATCATCTGGACAAGGAGATCAACCACGGACTGCACAAGCTCATCACAAGTCTGGGCATGGCAGTCATCACGGAAGAGAGTGTGGCACCGCTTGGTGAGATGCCGCAGCTCCATGTATATAATCAGTGGACATATCACAGCCGTCTGTACCGTGCGGCGCAGTATGTGACGACGCAGCCTGATATGCAGCTTGTCCAGCTTGTATCATTCGGGTGCGGCATTGATGCGATCACCACGGACGAAGTGCGGAGTATTCTCGAATCCAACGGCAAGCTCTACACGCAGCTCAAAATTGACGAGATCAACAATCTGGGCGCTGCAAAGATCCGCCTGCGCAGTCTGCTGGCGGCAATGACGAAATAAAAGACAAAGGAGGCAAGCCCCGCATGGATATTGAACTGGGAAAGGACGGGTATCCGATCTTTACACCGGAGATGAAGAAAACGCACACCATCCTGATCCCGATGATGCTGCCGATCCATTTTGAGATACTGGTGAGCATATTCGGGCAGTACGGCTATAAATGCGAGGTCATGAAGAACGAATCCCGTGCTGTAGTGGATGAGGGACTGAAAAACGTTCACAATGACACCTGTTATCCTGCGCTGTTGTGTATCGGGCAGTTTATGAACGCTCTGAAAAGCGGCAGATACGACCCGAACAAGACCGCACTGATGCTCCCGCAGACAGGCGGCGGCTGCCGTGCATCGAATTATATTTATCTGCTGCGCAAGGCGTTGAAGGACACCTTCCCGCAGGTACCTGTGATTTCGCTGAACTTTGTGGGACTGGAGAAAGACCCCCGCAACGGCTGGCATATGTCGATGCCCGAACTGGTGAAAGCGCTGTACGGGATGATGTATGCGGATATGCTCATGACGCTGTACAACCAGTGCAGGAGTGCGGAGCTGATAAAGGGCAAATCGAAGAAGCTCCTTGACCGCTGGATCAAGCGTGTCATCACGCTGATGAAGACGAAGGACTTCATGAACACCAAGAAATACTACCAGCGTATGCTGGAAGATTTCGCCAAGATCGAACGTTCGACCGTGCCCCGCATCAAGGTAGGCATTGTGGGGGAGATCTATGTGAAATTTTCCCCGCTGGGAAACAATCATCTGGAAGATTTTCTGATTTCGGAGGGCTGTGAACCTGTCGTGCCGTCGCTGATGGAATTTATCCTGTACTATCTGTCGAACAAGATCACAGACGTGGAGATCTACGGCAAGCGGACGAAGCTGACCCCGATTTTCAAAATTTTCTACAAGAAATTCCTGAAGCAGGAGAGAGAGACGATCCGTCAGATGGAAGAACACGGCGTATTCACGCCCCCGCACGATTTCGAGCATCTGAAAGCGTCGGTGCAGCGTTACATTGGACTCGGTGTAAACATGGGTGAAGGCTGGCTGATTCCTGCGGAAATGGGCGCACTGGTAGAAAGCGGCATTGAGAACGTGATCTGTACGCAGCCATTCGGCTGTCTGCCGAATCACATCATTGCCAAGGGCATGAGCCGTGCGGTGAAGGAGCACCACCCGAATGCGAATATCATCGCCATTGACTACGACCCCGGCGCGACCCGCGTCAACCAGGAAAACCGCATCAAGCTGATGCTTGCCAATGCCAGAGC
>JAILPP010000147.1 GCA_024699425.1 Oscillospiraceae bacterium
ATCAAATCCGAAAAGTCAGGTGTATTGTCACCGACTACGATCCACGCCATGCCGCTGTATTCCGGCAACACAGAGAGATCAAATTCTTCCGGCATTTGTCCGTGAATCAGCGTGTATTTTACCAGACCGAGATCAAACACATCCAGCAGATCATCTTCATTCAGATCCCCGGCTTTCCAGTCTGCAAGTGATTCGTCCTCTCCATGCAGCCAGCGTTGCAGACAGACAACGTCCACCAAACTGAATTCTCCATCTCCGTTGACATCGCCCTGCACACCTGCCAGCGCTCTGGCACAGGCAGAGCCGTTTGTCAGGAACATTCCGGCAGTCAGTGCCAGACTCGCCCAGAAGGCTGTCATTCTTCTTGTGATTGTCATATTATTCTTTATCCTTTCCGGTAGGTTTCTTTTGTGATTTTCTCATGGGAACTGCCGCTTAACACTTGTTCATCAATCTTGCAGAGAGAATGCAGATCAAGCTGAAGATAAGTGTCCGCCGGATAGACATGATCCCAGCGGTACAGCACCACTTCACTGTATTCTTCTATCGACATGAAATCCCCGCAGTCCTGCAATTCCGAAAAGAAGCCCTGTGGTTCTTCTGTAAAAATCGGGTGCTGCAAGCCAAGCGGCTGAAATTTCGTCAGGTATCGTGCAACTGCTTTCCGGCTGTATTCTGTCATGGTGATACCGCAGCGGTTTGATTCTGCAAAAGCGCACAGATCCGCATACACTGCTGTATCAGAAGTTTGCCTGCGGCTGTTGAATGCAACCCCGTTTTCAGGGTCAGCACACACAAATAAGACCATTGGAATGCTCCTTTCTGTTTTGCGCTATTTCTATTATAGCATACTTTTCCAAATTTGAAAAGTCTTTTTCGGAATTTATTTTCGTTCTCTCTTCATCAGAACATCTGCACAATACAGAAATTGCGGAATTGATAGGAAGTAAATAGGAAAGCTCCGTACTGCATGGCAATACGGAGCTTTTACTCATGTAAACAGTTTGGTGCTGAAATACCGGTCGCCCCGATCGGGGAATACCGTTACAATGTTCCCATTGACACCGGACACGGCGAGTTTCAGCGATGCCGCCAACACTGCGCCGGAGGAAGACCCGGCAATGATTCCCTCTTTTTCCGCCAGAAGCCGAACATGAGAGAAGGCTTCCTCATCATTGATTTTTATGACCCGATCAATCAGCGACATATCCATCGTTTCTGCGATAAAGTCGTTTCCGATCCCCTCGATATTGTAGTCATGATGTTCACCGCCGCCCATTGTGCTTCCTTCCGGATCAGCGAGAACACCCTGTACAGCGGGATTTTTTTCTTTCAGATAACGGAGGATACCTGTGATCGTTCCGCCGCTGCCCGCACCTGCAACAACATACTGCACATCGCCCTGCAAATCCTCCCAGATCTCACGTCCGGTCGTTTCATAATGTGCCTGCGGGTTACTTTGATTCTTGAACTGGTCGAGTGTGACTGCGCCCGGAATTTCACGGGTCAACTCCTCCGCCTTTCGTTCTGCACCGAGCATTCCGTCCTCACGGGGCGTGTTGATGACCTGCGCACCGAGGGCACGGAGAAGCGCCTGCTTTTCCGCCGAGAATTTCGTTGGCACAACAAACAGCAATTTGTAGCCGCGGTTCAGTGCAGCGAAGGCAATACCAAGCCCCGTGTTTCCGGCTGTTCCGAGAACAATGGTCATACCGGGACGGAGAATGCCGGAGCGTTCTGCATCCCGTATCATATACAATCCGGTGCGGTCTTTAACACTGCCGGAGGGGTTATATAATTCAAGTTTTGCGTACAATTTTACGCCGTTCGGAAGGTCAAAATGCTGCAACTGCACCAGCGGGGTTCCTCCGATCAGTTCCTGCATAGACCGATAAAGTGCCATGCTACTTCACCTCGCTTTCTGTGATCGCCTGACTGAGGTCTGCAAGAATATCGCGGATATCCTCAATACCCGTGGATAAACGGATGAGTCCGTCTGTAATGCCTACTTTTGCACGAATATCTGCCGGAATGGAGGCGTGTGTCATTGTGGAAGGGTGGCATACAAGCGATTCCACACCGCCGAGAGATTCTGCCAGCATCACGAGTTTCAGACTTTCAAAAAACGTTTCGATGTCGTAATTCTCATGCAGTTCAAAAGAGATCATAACGCCGCCGTTTTTTGCTTGTTTCTGATTTATCTCATAGCCCGCATCTGAAGGCAAACCGGGGTAATAGACGTTCTTCACTGCCGGATGCTTCTGCAAAAATTCTGCGGCTTTCTGCGCATTCTCAATATGTCTGTCCATTCGTACACCGAGCGTTTTAATACCACGGATGAGAAGAAAACTGTCAAACGGGGGAAGTACGCCGCCTGTCGAATTCTGGATAAAGGCGATCTTTTTTGCCAGTTCTTCGGAGTTTACAACAGCAAGTCCTGCAACCACATCCGAGTGACCGCCGAGATACTTGGTCGCTGAATGTACTACGATATCTGCACCGAGTGTCAGCGGCTTTTGCAGGTAGGGAGTCATAAAGGTGTTGTCCACGATCACAAGCAGATTGTGCTTGTGAGAAATATCTGCAATTTTGCGGATGTCCGTCACTGTCATCAGCGGATTGGCGGGACTTTCGATGATGACTGCCTTCACGTCCTCTGTAATATCGGCTTCAAATTTTGCCGCATCGGTCGTATCTGCGATGCGGTATGTGATTGAAAAATGATCGAACACCTGTGCAAGCAAACGGAACGTACCGCCGTACACATTCGAGGAGATCAGCACCCTGTCTCCTGCGTGCAGAAGGCTGAGAACTGCCGTGATTGCTGCCATACCCGATGCAAATGCAAATCCGGCATATCCTTCCTCCAACTCTGCAATAAGCGCTTCCAGTGCTTCACGGGTCGGATTGCCTGTGCGGGAATACTCATATCCTCGCATTTTTCCCAGTCCGTCCTGCTGATACGTTGATGTCTGGTAGATCGGCACATTGACTGCGCCCGTGTGTGCATCGTTTGAAATACCGCCGTGGATGAGGGCGGTACCGATATGTTCAAAATGGCTCATAAATCCCACTTCTTTCTATTAACTGAATTTATTCATAACTCTGACCGTTCGTATAGGTTGCGGAAAGCAGGGAAACATTTTCCCATGCCCGCATACCATCGGCACGGTTTGCAAAATAATGTTCCTGCACTTTTTCCGACGGGTAGTAGGTGTCGATCTGGAAACCGAGTGCGTAGAGCGCACGGGAGATTTCCGCATAGGTAAAACCTCCGCGCATGGATTCTCCGAGACTTTCCGTGATCTGCTCCAATTCTCTGACACGGGGCGGGAAATGCTCTCCTTTCAGCGGAAAATCAAATACCAGCACACTGCCGAGCGAAGCCAGTTCTGCAATCTGACGAAGCGTTTCTGTCAATACCGGCAAAGTCAAATAGTAGCTCACGCCGAGAATGCTGAAAAATGACGGCTTTTCTGTTGAAAATCCCGCATCAAGCAGACCGCTGGTCATGGTTTCCTTTTCAAAGTCAACAGGAACAAAATGCACATTTTTCGGGATATTCCATTCGAGTTCCCGAATGCGCTCCCTCTTGTAGCGCTGTGTGTCGGGATGATCGACTTCAAAGACCTCAATGTCAGGGTTCGCATTGCGGAACGAAAAACTGTCCGCACCTGCACCGCAGATCACATACTGTACCTTTCCGGACTGTGCAAATCTGTGCAGTCTGCTTTCGGTAAAGCGCAGACGTGCCAGCGGTATCGGCGCAAAATAGTCATTCAGGAATCGGGTCAGACCGTCCCGTGTGCCGTCCGCATAGTCTGTCATGATCTTTTTCTTGACTGTTTCATAACTCTCCCAGCCGATCAGATCATAGGCAAGATAATCGTCAAAGATTTTCTGCCGTGCTGTATTGGAGTGCCAAGCCCTTGCAAAGGCACAGAGCTTGGCAGTATAACTTTCTTGATTCCGTACCATAATCAGATTGAATAATCCACATTGCGTTCATCAATGATACGCTTTGACTTGTGTTCACTTCTTGTGTTCAGTCCGCCGTCTGCATGAATCTTTACACGAGCCGGTTTAACGCCGATTCTCGCCTTGAGAGCAGCGGACAGCTCTGCTGCCACTTCATCGTCAGACTTCGGATTATCAGCATTCTTCTCTACTTCCACAGCATAACGGCAGGTGTAGTTTTCCTCAAAGATACGAATAAGATATTCACCTGTAATGCCGTCCAGATCATGCACGACTGCTTCAATATCCGACGGGAATACGTTTACTGCGGAAACAATGAACATATCATCCTTGCGCCCGTTGATATGGATTCTTCCATGTGTACGTCCGCATTTGCACGGAGTCTGGTCGATATAGCCGATGTCGCCTGTGCGGAAACGGATCAGCGGGCGTGCCTTCTTCTGAAGTGTCGTGTAAACAAGCTCGCCAACGCTTCCGGGCGGGAGAATCTCACCTGTGTGGATGTCAACTGTCTCCACAAGGATATGATCCTCGGCAATATGTAGACCGTCGTGATATTCGCAGTGCGCAGCGCAGGCGCCGAAAATGTCTGAAAGCCCATAGAAATCGTACAGTTCCGCGTCCCAGAGATCTTCAATCGCCTTGCGGGTCGCAGGGATAGAACCACCCAGTTCGCCGGCAACAATGATCTTCTTGATGGAAAGGTCGGTCTTGGGGTCGATGCCCGCTTTCTTTGCCTTTTCACCGAGCTGCCATGCGTAGGACGGGGAAGTCCAGATCACGGTCGGCTGATAGGTTTTCAGCACATACAGAAGTCTTTCACTCGGCAGTGTACCGCCCCAGATGCAGAGTGCGCCGAGATTCTGTGCGCCGATAACGTCAGGACCGCCAACATAAAGAGAGAAGTTCAGTGCGTGGACATATCGGTCATTCGGTCTCATGCCGATCTGCCAGAACCAGCGGGATTCCGTGTCCTGAAAAGCATCAAAATCCGCCTTGGTGAACGGACTCATGGTCGGCACACCGGTCGAACCGGAAGAAGTCGAAATGAATACCACTTCATCTTCAGGTACTGCCGCCAGTTCACCGAGGAAGCTGCCCACGCCCTGTGTCTCACGCTGAGTGATCTTATTGATGAACGGGAACTTCTCGATGTCTTTCAGACTCTTGATATCGTCCGGGGAAACGCCTGCTTCGTCCCATGTTCTCTTGTAGTAGGGAGCGTTGTTATAAGCATGACGAACAATGTCCTTGAGGTGTTCGAGCTGGAAGGCTTCCAGCTGTTCACGGGGCATTGTCTCCAGTTCCTCGTTCCAGTATTTACGTTCTGTCCATGTTTTTGCGTTGCTCATAATTCCTTACCTCCATAATGTATTCGGTTTCAAGTTGTCTCATCTGTTTCTGTATCTATTATACATCTACTAATCCTATTTGTCCAATATGCATTGCTGATAACAGGTTATCGACTCAGGCTATAACCTGTTCAGCATTCAGATATTACAAAAATACCCTGCATCGGCGGGGGGAAGCCGAATGCAGGGCACTTCTGTGTGCTGTTATCTTGCACACTCATAATAGAATTTTTTCCATAGGCTGTAGATGTGTTCCTCACTGTAAAGATGGGAAAGCTGCGTCGCCTTCTTTGACTGCTGTCTGCAAAAATCAGGATGTGTATGCAGATACCGGAGCTTCTCCACGAATCCTGTACCGCTTCCGGCATACAGACAAAGGTCATTATAGAGACGATGATAATCCCCCAGATCACGCAGGAGAATGGGCAGTTCACAATTGGCAGCCTCCAGAACTGCCATGCAGCACTGCTCATGGAATGAGGGAAGAAAGAACACGTCCGCCGCCCCCATCAATGCGCTGACCTCCTCCCGTTCAATGATGCCCGTAAACAGCAGATTCGGCGGAGGATTCTCCATCAGTTTTTTCAGATCGGCATATCCGTCCGTAACTGCGCCGAAAGAGAACCCGCCAACCCAGACAAAGCGGAGCTTCGGCATATGTGCGGCGACCTTCGCAAACGTTTTCACGCCTTTTCTTGTCTGAATCTGTCCGCAGCCGAGAACTACAAAGGCATCCTCCGGAATCCCGTAACGGGAACGGATCTCCTTTCGTTCCTCTGCATCTCTGCGGTAAAAGCCATCCGTGGAAACAACATTCGGAATGACACGGATTCGGTTTTCGGGAATACCGTACTGTACCAGACGTTTCACGACCGAAGGATTGACTACATGAACATAGTCAGCATGACGATAGAACCAGATCGTGTACAGATCCAGTAAGGACGAAATTGGTGAAGGGAGGCAAAGCGAGCCTTTCAATGTCTCCGGAATAAAATGAACCGAAGTGACAGAGGGCTTGCGCACCGTCATCATCTGCACCAGACTGACCGGATCAATATTGTGATAATGCACCACATCACAGGTGTCGAGTTCCCGGTTTACATTGACCTTAAAATCTTTTCTTCCGTATTTCTGAAGGAGCCGGACAAGCTCCAGATAAGCACTTCCGACTCCCTGTCCCTTAACAGAATCAGCAATCGAGCGCATTCCAAGTTTGATCATAGTTGATTCGCCTTTCATTTTTCTGTATTCTGAAGCTCATCTGCCTTCAGTTTTTCGTGAATATTAGACCTCCTCGGAAACTGGAGAAGTGTCAGATTCCGCAGGATATTTTGTGCCTGACGAAGAGACTCGACTGCAGGAATACTGTATGTATTGCAAGGGAGAGGCTCAAAGTCAGGTGCAAAAGAGACAAGGAAGATGACGCTTCGGAAGTTTCTGAGGAAGTCTAATATAAAACACATCTGCAACGCTGTGCTTTCGATGTTCATCAGTTTCTTTCATAGAAACAGCATACCTCCAAAGTTCAGATTTTTCTCTGCACGCTGTCAAAGCAGATCTGTTCTCTGTACTAATGTCCGTCATAGCTGCCATCTGAGACATTAACCATTAACATTATACCACAACTGACATTTTTTTGCAAGTACCAATGCAGGCATATATATGTTCAACTGTAAATGGGCACAGACTGTCAGAATATTCAAAAGCGATACGGGTACAGGCGAGTAGTCCCCTCAATACCGGCAGTGCAGCAGTATTGCCGGTAATTATCAGGGATAAATCGGGCATAAGCAATATTTTTATTTTCATTTGGAGCAAAATTTTGTAAAAAAGGATTTTCAAAACGCAAAAAGTATGCTATACTAATCATAGCGTCTCTCTTTTCAGGTCAAAGGTTTTGGATCACTGAACATACGGAGGTATCAATATGAAAATTTTCGCATCATTTACAGCAGTTCTGACAGCGGCTGCACTGTTATTTTGGGGAGCAACCCCCTTGCAGACAACATATGCTTATGAGCCGCAGGTGCAGTACACCGCATTTCCTGCCGAGGTCAACGGCGGTGAACCGATCAGGGGTGTGGATGTTTCTTCTGTGATCGCCATTGAACAGGCAGGTGTTGTATTCCATGACGATGACGGTAACGAAGCAAACCTGTTTCAGGTGCTGTATGACCACGATGTCAACTACATCCGTGTTCGTGTCTGGAACGAACCGAACGATGGCAGCGGTCACAGCTACGGCGGCGGCAACAACGATGTACAGACCGCCTGTGAAATCGCAAAGCGTGCTTCAAAATACGGCATGAAACTCCTTGTGGACATTCAGTATTCCGACTTCTGGGCGGACCCTGCCAAGCAGCAACGTCCGAAATACTGGGCAAATCACGATCACAGCACCCTTGCCGGCGAGATCTACAAGTGGACAAGCTGGGTACTGACTGCCATTACAGAGGCAGGCGGTGACATTGGCATGGTACAGGTCGGCAACGAAACGAACTGCCATTTTTGCGGTGAAACCGATATGTATCAGATCTGCGATCTGTTCAAAAGCGGTGACAAGGCAGTGCGGGATTTCGACCGCAGCATCCTCATTGCACATCATTTCGCCAACCCCTCCAATGCCGAGTATTATTACTGGTATGCCAAAGTGATGCAGGAATGCGGCGTGGATTATGACGTATTCGCTACTTCTTATTATCCCTACTGGCACGGTGCTACTCAAAATCTGACCAACGTTCTGAAAACCATCGGAAATACTTACGGAAAATATGTCATGGTTGCCGAAACTGCCTATCCGTATACCTCTGAGGACGGTGACACATTTGGAAATGCCATATCTGCGGATTCGGCAGATGCAGACTTCCAATATGCAATTTCCGTGGAAGGACAGGCACAATGTCTGACCGATGTTTTTCAGGCAGTGGCAGACTGCGGCAGCAGGGGAATCGGCGTATTTTACTGGGAACCGGCATGGCTGGGCGTTCCGAAAAAATCATGGCAGGAGCAAAATGCGCTTTGGAAACAGTATGGCTCCGGCTGGGCGACCGATTACGCTGCCGGATACGATCCGGATGCCGATGCAGCAGGCGGTTCTTCATATGACAATCAGGCATTGTTCAACTTTGACGGCTATCCGCTGGCCTCTCTTGATGCATTCACAGGAATCTACCCAAAACAGGAAAAGCAGGAGATCACGCCATCAGAACCGCATTCTGATCTTCGCACCGTGGAGTTTCGGGACAGGATACTGTCTGTAGAAAAAGACGAAAGGATCTGTTTCACAAGAAAGGGCGACTTTCGTCTGAATTCAAAAGAGCTTCATCTTCCTGACGGCAGACCGCTTCCGCCGCTGAAACCCGGAGAGGAGATCACCATTCGGTTTACCTATCATGAGGAAACAGGCGATATTATCAAAATCGAATTATTCAGCGTGGAGCATCTGCCCGGCGATGTCAATGCCGATGGAGAATGCACTGTGAGTGATGCTGTTCTGTTCAGCAAGTGGCTGCACGGTATCCCGCAGGTTATCCTCACCGACGGGGAAGCAGGCGACCTGAACGGGGATGGTTCCGCCGATGTATTTGATCTGGCGCTGCTCAGGCAGGAACTTCTTTTATGATTTCAAACAAAGTATACAAAGCACTGAGCCGGTATTGGGGGGCTACTCGCCGCCACCCCCCTCGGCAGCGCGGTGACCGCCCTGCACCCGCATCGCTTTTGTATAGACAGAGAAACGTTGTCCTGATGAACTTGCGCCCAAGGAAATGTCTTAACTACTGAC
>JAILPP010000007.1 GCA_024699425.1 Oscillospiraceae bacterium
ATCCTGCGCATTCCGGCACTTCTCCAGATTCCGAGGAAGTCTAATATTCACAAAATCAAGGGGGAGAACTTATGCAAACGTATGACCTGATCCAAAAAACAAGACGAATGGAACCGCTTTCACCCGATGAGATCACATTTCTGGTAGAAGGCTTCACAAAGGGAGAAATTCCCGATTATATGATGTCCGCATGGCTGATGGCGGTCTGCTGTCAGGGGCTGACACCCGAAGAAACTGCCGTCCTCACCGCAGCAATGCGGGATTCCGGCGACTGTCTCGACCTCTCCCCTGTCGGCGCATTCACCACCGACAAGCACAGCACCGGCGGCATCGGTGACAAGACGACTCTTCTCGTTGCTCCCATCGTGGCTGCCTGCGGCGGGTTCGTTCCCAAAATGTCAGGCAGAGGACTCGGCTTCACAGGCGGGACAATCGACAAGCTCGAAAGCATTCCCGGATTTTCCACCAGTCTCCCGATCGAACGCTTTCTGGAAATCACAAAAACTGTCGGCTGCTGTGTCATTGCTCAAAGCGGCGATCTCACACCCGCTGACAAGAAAATGTACGCCCTGCGGAATCTTACTGCAACCGTGGACAGTATCCCTCTGATCTGCGCTTCGATCATGTCCAAGAAACTCGCACTCGGTGCGGACGGGATCCTGCTCGATGTCAAGTACGGCAGCGGCGCTTTTATGAAAACGCCAGAAGATGCGGAAATTCTCGCCCGCCTGATGATCTCTGCCGGAAAAGCTGCCGGAAAATCCTGCCGTGCGCTCATCACGGATATGAATGCCCCCCTCGGAACGGCTGTCGGCAATGCACTCGAAGTCACCGAAGTCATCCGTATGCTGCGGGGAGAACTGCGCAATTCCCTCACCGAACTTGCCACGGCGCTCGCTGCACAGATGCTCGTCATGGCGGATATGGGCAATATCGTGGAATGCCGCAAAAAAGCCGAAGATGCGGTCAGCTCCGGTGCGGCGCTCGAAAAATTCGCCGCGATGATCGAAGCGCAGGGCGGTGACGCACACGTCTGCGAAACGATCGGTCTGCTCCCGCAGGCGGCTTGCAGCCTTACGGTCAAAGCCGCACGCAGAGGGTTCATTACTGCCATTCAGAGCGAAGAAGTCGGGCTTGCGTGTCTTGATCTCGGTGCGGGACGTACCGCCGCACAGCCTGAGATCGACCCCGGTGCAGGCGTGGTTCTCCATCGGACTGTGGGCGATTTCATCAGCGCAGGTGACCCGCTTCTGACTGTGTACGGAAAAAATCAGACGGTCTGCGAAACTGCTGCCGTCCGCCTGCAAAATGCCGTTGAACTGAAAGACGCTCCTGCCGCTGAACATCCTATGATTTATAAGATCATGGACTGATCGTTTTCTGCAATTTCAAGGCGACTTTATGCGCTGTTTCCCTGAAAAATTGTAAAACTGCACCGTCAATACCGATTCCGTTGTATTTGGAGTTGCAAAATTCAACTAACTGTTGCAAAATTGTAAATTTTATATAAATAGTTGTATTTTACACCTGTAAAGAGGTTGATTTCAACTGATATCTATGCTATAATTAGGGAAAGCAACCGGAAGGGGGAATTCGGATGCCGAGAATCAACTTCGCAGAGCAGCTTTCCAAATTTCGCAAAAAGCGGGGAATGACACAAGAAACCCTCGCCGGAAAGCTCAATGTCACACCGCAGGCTGTCTCCAAATGGGAAAACGGCTCGTATCCCGACGGCGACCTGCTCCCGCAGATCGCAAAGGTGCTGGACGTTCCGCTGGATGTTCTGTTCGGCTTGCAGCCCGAAGAACAGCCCGACCCCGCCGAACTCGCCGCAAAAGCAATTCAGGCTCTTCCGGAAGAGGAACGTGCCGCCTACTGTATCAGGCTCTTCTATGCGGTTCTCAGTGCGTTCAGCAATATTTCCAGTGAGCTGAATATGCCTGACAAACTCCTGCGTGAAACATATGCACAGCTCAAAACAGACCATGTGCTTGCGCTGGAACGTCTCAACGAGGATATGCAGTACTTCTGCTTCCTGCGTGTCCCTGAACAGGGACTGAACAGCTACGCACAGATCACAGACAGACTCCTGCAATTTTTCCGTATGCTCTCCCGCCGTGAGGTCTTGCAGACACTCTATTTCTTCGGCGCAACCGAGCATAATCACCTCTGGTCGAAAAAACAGCTCTCCAGACATCTCGGACTTCCCGAACGCCTCATGAATGAAGTCCTTGAGGAACTTGACCGTTCCGGTGCGATCTGGGAACTGAAAGTCGATGCGGGGGCAGACAGCGTTTACGGCTACACACACAGCGTCCCGCTGGAATCCATTCTCGTACTGGCAACATCGTTTATCAATTATCTCCAGTACGTTGACCCCAATATTGACAAGTGGGACAACGGCGCTTTCAAGCTGCCGGGAAACAGTTGATGACACCCCGCAGATTTCACTGCGGGTGCAATGTGAATGAAAAGGAAGGTAATCGTTATGAAAAAGAGGATCGTCGCTGCACTGACTGCCATGCTGACCCTTGCTTCTTCCGCCGTGCCTGCACTGCCGGTGGTTCATGCTGAGGACAGCTACGAAATGACTGTCGCTGTGGATCTTGCTTCCGGTCAGAAGAAGATCAGCCCCTACATCTATGGTATCAATGATGCAGGAATGCTCGACAACGTGACCGTCAATGCGGTACGTCAGGGCGGCAACCGCTTCTCCGCCTACAACTGGGAGAATAACTTCTCCAACGCCGGTGCGGACTGGAAAAATAATTCCGATACCTATCTGGTCAACAAGTACAGCAAGGATCTTGCTGCCAAGCCCGGTGCGCCTGCCCTCAAACTCTCCGAGGACTGCGTAGCACACAATATCCCCTACAAGATGGCAACCGTACAGATGGCAGGTTACGTTTCTGCCGACGGTGACGGTCCTGTCACAGAAGCAGAACAGGCTCCCTCCAAACGCTGGAAGGAAGTCAAGGCGGTCAAGGGTTCGGAATACTCCCTCACTCCCGACACGACAGATGATTATGTCTACATGGACGAGTATGTCAACTACCTCGTCAAGACCCTCGGTGATTCTACCACCAAGGAAGGTATCAACGGCTACAACCTCGACAATGAGCCGGGTCTCTGGGATTCCACACACAAGCTGATGCACCCGGATAACCCCAGCTACAAGGAAATGGTCGAGAAGTCCACGGCTTACGCTTCTGCCATCAAGTCCGTTGACCCCAAGGCGGAAGTCTTTGGTCTGGCACTGTTCGGCGTTTATTCCTATTATAATTTCTGCGATGCTCCGGATGCGGATTCCAGCTACGACTGGTTCCTCTCCTACTACCTCGACAAGATGAAGGCTGCCGAAAAGGACGCAGGCAAGCGCCTGATCGACGCCATTGACGTTCACTACTACTCCGAGGCAAAGGGCGAGAACCGTGTCACCGAATCCACTGCAACCACCGACAAGGACAAGGCTGCCCGTGTACAGGCTCCCCGCACACTCTATGAGAACGACTACCGTGAGGTAAGCTGGGTCACAGATGCACTGAGCAAGTATATGCCGTTCATCCCGACCATTCAGAAGTCCATTGATACTTACTATCCCGGCACCAAGCTCGCCATCACCGAGTATAACTTCGGCGGCGGCATGGACTCCACCGGTGCGATCGCTGAAGCAGATGCACTGGGCGCTTTCGCTGCCAATGATGTCTATCTGGCAACACTCTGGCCGCTTTCCGATACCATTGATTATCAGCTCTCCGCCATCAACCTCTATACCAACTACGACGGCAAGGGCGGCAGCTTCGGCGATACCCTCGTGGATGCCAAGACCGCTGACATCGAAAAGTCCTATGCCTACGCTTCCATCAACGGCGAGGATACTTCCAAGGTCACTGTCGTTCTCGCAAACAAGGACGCTGACAAATCCGAAAAGGCTACCCTCGACATCAAGGGCGGCAAGGACTACAAGAGCGCCGTTGTCTATGCTGTAACCAAGGACAGCAGCGAGATCCACGTCATTGACGTGCAGAATGATCTGAGTGGTGCTGTGACTGTCACACTCCCGCCGTATTCCGTTGCAACCGTTGTCCTCTCCGACAAGAACTCCGACGAAAAGACCTATGTTGAGCCTGAAAAGACTACCAAGGAAGTCGTTTATCAGGTCGCTGACCTCAAGGAAAACAAGGGCAATAAGGTCGTTCCGATCGAAGACCCCAAGCATCTGGTCAAGGCGATCATCAACACGACCGCAACCTGCACTTCTGCATCTGACTGGTACGGCGGCGGCGGTGCGCTCTGCTTTGACGGTCTGACCGGTGCGGACGGCAAGACCTTCTGGGGCTGCAAGCCGTTCAGCTACAACGCAGGCACAGGTGATGCTATCGTCAAGTTTGACGGCAAGTTCACCGTTTATGATGCGGACGGCGCTGAGGAACAGTTTGAGGCTGAAAGCATCGGTTCTTCCATGGAACTCCAGAACTGGTGGAAATCCTCCTCCAACAGCGACAGCGGCGATGATGTTGATGTGGTATTCAATACCGTAACACTCGTTTATGATTACGCCGGTGAGGAAATTCCGACCGATCCCGACCAGCCCACGGAAAAGCCTACCGAGAAACCCACCGAGAAGCCCACCGAGACAACAGCTCCCGAAAAGAGCAATGAAGATGTCTACAAATTTGCAGATCTCAAGAAGGATGCAGACGGCAACTGGATCGTTCCCGTCAAGGATGCTTCCAGGATCGAGAAGGTCGTTATCAACACCACCGCAGACTGCACCTCCAAAACAGACTGGTACGGCGGTGGCGGCGGTCTGTGCTTTGCACAGCTCAAGTCTGAGGACGGTACTGCTTTCTGGGGCTACAAGGACTTCATGTACGGTGCGGGTACAGGTGATGTCACCGTTAAGTTTGACGGCAAGTTCACCAAGCCTGCGGCAGATGAAACCGAAGAGCCGACCGAGGTCAAAGCTTCTACTTCCGAAAAGCAGATGATTATTCAGGATTGGTGGAAGTCCTCCAATGCCGACAAGACAGGCGCAGATGTGTCTGTCACCTACAACACCGTGACTGTTGTCTATGCGGCTGAGGATACAACCAAATCCGATACCAAGACAGATGCCAAGGTTTCCATGTACGGCGATGTCAAAATTGATAACACTGTGGACATTATGGATGTCATTCTCGCCAACAAGTATCTGGTCGGCGCTGCAAAGCTCGATGACAAGCAGTTCGCCAATGCCGATGTCAATGCTGATGGTGATGTCAACAGCGCAGATTCCCTGCTCATCCTCAAGCGTGCAATTGGTGCGCTCAAGGAAAGCGATTTTCCCTATAAGAAGTAATCCTCTTTTCTGATAATTCCCCTTTGAATCGTCCCCCTTCCGCCTTGTGCAGGAGGGGGCTTTTCACTTTGCCCTTGAAAAATGACTGGACAAACCGGCGGATTTGTGCTATAATAAGGAAGTACGCATTCAGATATTCCGGGAGGTGCAGCACATGACAGCAGGTAGAAACAAAACAACTGCTTCAGGAGAGGAGGAATCACCTTGACACCGCAGGAAGTCTTACAGCAATACTTCGGCTATGATACGTTCCGCAAAGGTCAGGCAGAGCTGATCGGTGCGATCCTGTCCGGACGTGATGTCCTCGGTATCATGCCGACAGGTGCGGGGAAATCCGTCTGCTATCAGGTGCCTGCCATGCTCCTGCCGGGGCTGACTGTGGTCATTTCTCCGCTGATCTCGCTGATGCACGATCAGGTCAGGGCGCTGCGGGAAAACGGCATTCCGGCAGCGTATCTCAATTCGGCACTCGATGAAATGGCCTACCGTCAGACACTTGCCGCCGTCTACAACGGCGGGGTCAGAATCCTTTACGCTGCACCCGAACGTCTGGAAACCGAGAGCTTCGCCCGCATCGCTGCGGAAGTTCCGATCTCTATGGTGACCGTGGACGAGGCGCACTGCGTTTCACAGTGGGGACAGGATTTCCGCCCGTCTTACCTGAAAATCGTCAATTTCCTGCAAATGCTCCCGCGCCGTCCCCTGCTCAGTGCGTTCACGGCAACGGCGACAAAGGAAGTCGCAGAGGATATTGTCCGCATTCTCGGACTGCATGACCCCTATTCCGTTACGACCGGTTTTGATCGGGAAAATCTCTATTTCGGCGTGCAGCAGCCAAGAGACAAGTTCCGTGCGCTGATGGAAATTTTACAGGAACATGAGGGCGAATCCGGCATCGTCTACTGTCTCACAAGAAAACTCGTCGAGGAAGTCACCGACAAACTCAACGAAAACGGTTTCCATGCACGGCGTTATCATGCGGGACTGCCCGATGCGGAGCGTGCGCAGAATCAGGACGATTTCCTCTATGACCGTGTTCCCGTCATTGTTGCCACGAACGCTTTCGGCATGGGCATCGACAAATCCAATGTCAGCTTTGTCGTGCATTACAATATGCCAAAGAATCTGGAGAATTACTATCAGGAAGCAGGCAGGGCAGGTCGTGACGGCAGCCGTGCGGACTGCATTCTCCTCTATGCACCCGGAGATGTGCGGACAAATCAGTTCATGATCGAGAAAAGCAACGACAATGACCAGCTTGATGAACTGACACGCACCCGCCTGCGTGAAAAGG
Source organism: Oscillospiraceae bacterium (assembly GCA_024699425.1). Classification (GTDB taxonomy): domain Bacteria; phylum Bacillota; class Clostridia; order Oscillospirales; family Ruminococcaceae; genus UBA3855. The sequence goes on from JAILPP010000007.1 coordinate 6,636, forward strand.
AACAGGAACGCCTGAAACTGATGACGTTCTACTGCACACGGCATGAGTGTCTGCGCAATTATATGCTTCGCTATTTCGGGGAAAATGCACACAATTTCTGCGGGAATTGCAGCTCGTGCAGAGCCAATTATGAGCCAAGGGATATTACCGTTGAGGCACAGAAGATCATTTCCTGCATCTACCGTCTGCATCAGAGAAATCTGCATTTCGGTGTAACGAGTATTATTGAAATTCTGCGGGGCAGCAAGTCGGAACGCTATGAGAAATTCCATTTTGCGGATACGCTTTCGACCTTCGGCATCATGGCGGACGTGCCTGAGAAACAGTGTCGGGAGATCGTGGATTTCCTGCTGATGGAGAACTACATCAGCAAAACGGATGGCGAGTATCCCTCTCTCACCCTCAACCGCAAATCTGCACAGTTCCTGAAAGATCACCCGAAACTCATCATGAACATTGTCAAAGAGGAACAGCCGTCCTCCCGCCGTGCCGAACGGAATCTACCCGACGATGTCAATGCGGAACTGCTTGCCATTCTCAAAGCCGAGTGCGCAGCAGCAGCAAAGAAAGAAGGCGTTCCGTCGTACATTATTTTCACCAATGCGGCATTGCAGGACATGGCACGGAAAATTCCCACCACCGAAATGGCGTTTCTTGCAGTTTCCGGCGTGGGACGTGTCAAACTCGAAAAATACGGCACACGCTTTCTTCGGGTGATACGGGATTTCAAAGCAGACCATATGAAGGGAAATTCCTGATGATGCACACCGAAAGGAGAAATCATGGCTTCTGACCGAAACTATCTTGACTTTATTCTGGAACAGCTCAACGGATTGGAGAATATTTCCTGTCGGGCAATGATGGGGGAATTTATTCTCTATTATCGGGGAAAGATCATCGGCGGTATCTATGATAACCGTCTGCTGGTCAAGCCCGTGCCGTCTGCGGTTCGTCTGATGCCCGATGCCCCGCGGGGACTTCCCTACGAGGGCGCAAAACCAATGCTTCTTGTGGAAGAAGTGGACGATGCGGAGTTTCTGCAAACCCTGTTCCGTACAATGGCAGAGGAACTGCCCGAACAGAAAAAACGCAAAAGCAAATCATAATACTATAAATGAGCATTCTCAGCAAAGTAAACAAGGTTACGGGCTGGTATTGGGGGGCTGCTCGGCGAACGCCCCCGTCCCCTCTGTCTCGTTCCTCGACATCTCCCCACCTCGTGGGAAGTCCACCCCAAACCCCCTCGGCATAAGCAGACAGCCAGCGAGGAACGAGCGCGGCTGGTCGCTTATACAGAGTAGGGCGGTGACCGCCCTGCACCCGCATCGCTTTTGTGTACTCTGACAGTCTGCACTCATTTACAGCATAATATAAGGAGAATGACATGGATATTATCAAAATTCTGACCGAAGAATTTCAGGTGCGTGAAGAGCAGGCACAGAATGTCGTTGCTCTTCTGGATGACGGCAAAACTGTTCCGTTTATCGCACGATACCGCAAGGAAATGCACGGCGCACTGGATGACCAGACCATCCGCCGCATGGCTCTGCGCTTGCAGGCGCTCCGCAATCTCGTCGAGCGCAAGGAGGAAGTCCGTACTGCCATCGAGAATAAGGGCGCTATGACCGAGGAGATCTCCAAGGCACTCGATGCCGCTATGACTATGGTCGAGGTCGAGGACATCTACCGCCCCTACAAGGAAAAACGCCGCACAAGAGGCAGCGTCGCAAGAGAAAAAGGTCTGACTCCCCTTGCGGATCTGCTCCTTGCACAGGAACAGACAACCGACCCCGAACAGGCAGCGGCTGCATACGTCTCCGAAGAAAAAGACGTTCCCGATGTTCAGGCAGCCTTGCAGGGCGCTATGGACATCATTGCAGAAGATATTTCCGACAATGCCCGCATACGCACGGAAATGCGTGACCTCTATCAGCGGTTCGGCACACTCACCTGCACCGCCGCCGATGAGGAAGCCGCCGAGGGCGTTTATAAAAATTATGCGGAATTTGAATGCCTGCTCCCCCGCTTGCAGGGACATCAGATCCTTGCCCTCAATCGGGGCGAAAAAGAGGAAGCCCTCAAAATCAATATCACTGTTTCCGATGGTCTTGCCGAACAGATCTGCTGCAAGCCGTATGTGAAAAATAAAAGCCGCTGCGGTGAACTGGTACGCCTTGCCGCCTGTGATAGCTGCAAGCGCCTGATCGTGCCGTCTATCATCCGTGAAGTGCGCAATGCCCTCTTTGAAGATGCCAGCGCCAAGGCAATTCGTGTATTCGCCTCGAATCTCGGTCAGCTCCTCATGCAGCCGCCGCTGAAAAATACCGTCACCCTCGGACTTGACCCCGCCTACCGCACAGGCTGCAAGCTCGCCGTGGTGGATGCCACCGGAAAAGTGCTGGACACAGGCGTGATCTATCCCACACCCCCGCATAACAAGATCGCAGAGGCGAACCGCAAAGTCACGGAACTTGTCAACAAGTACAACATCGAAGCTGTTTCCATCGGCAACGGTACGGCTTCCCGTGAGAGTGAAAGTTTCATTGCCGATCTGCTCCCCACCCTGAGCCACAAGGTCAGCTATATGGTCGTTTCCGAGGCAGGGGCTTCGGTCTACTCCGCTTCGGAACTGGCGGCAGAAGAATTTCCGGAATATGATGTGGCACTCCGCAGCGCTGTCAGCATTGCAAGACGCTTGCAGGATCCGCTGGCGGAACTGGTCAAAATCGACCCGAAAGCAATCGGTGTCGGTCAGTATCAGCACGATATGCCCCCCAAGGAACTGCAAACCGCACTTGACGGCGTTGTGGAAGAATGCGTGAACGCCGTCGGTGTCGATGTCAACACCGCATCAGCTCCCCTGCTGTCCCACATTGCGGGCATCTCTCCGGCAGTCGCAAAGAATATCGTCAGATACCGTGAGGAGAACGGCGCATTCGACAACCGCAGACAGCTCCTCAAAGTCCCAAAACTCGGTCCGAAAGCATTTGAACAGTGCGCAGGATTTCTCCGCATTCCCGGCGGGACAAGTCCCCTCGACAATACGGCGGTTCACCCCGAAAGCTATGCGGCAGCCGAAAAGCTCCTTGCGCATTTCGGTTTCCGTCTGGAAGATGCCGCCGCAGGGAAACTCTCCGGTCTTGCCGAAAGCGTAAAGAAAGCAGGAAAGTCCACCCTTGCAAAGGAACTCGACATCGGCAGCTATACCCTTGACGATATGGTATCCGAACTGCAAAAGCCCGGACGTGACCCCCGTGACCTGCTCCCGCCTCCCCTGCTGCGTTCCGGAAATGTCATGGAGATCAAAGACCTGACCCCAGGTATGGAACTGATGGGAACTGTGCGGAATATCGTGGATTTCGGCTGCTTTGTGGACATCGGTGTCCATGAGGACGGACTTGTTCACATCTCACAGATCTGTGACCGCTATATCAAACATCCGCTTGAAGCCGTCAAAGTCGGTGATGTGGTCAAAGTCTGGGTTCTGGATGTGGATGTCAAGCGCAGCCGCATTTCCCTGACGATGGTAAAGGATGGAAAGAAAAACAGAAACAGAAGATGATTTTTTGACGGAGGATGGATTTATGAATGAAACGGTAAAAGAAAAAATGCCCGCTTCCAAGGGCAAAACAATCGCACTTTCCATAGTCTGTGTGCTTCTGCTGTTCGTGCTGACCACGCTCCTGCTGACCTGTCTCACCGCAAAACGCTTTGTACATGATGCACCCATCCGTGAGGCGTTCAGCAAGATTGAACTGAATGAGGTCACATTTTCCGATGGCACTTCCCTTGCGGCGAAAATCAACCGCGACTATATCGGCGAGGGCGTTATCAAGGACGATCAGCTTTCCAGAATCCTGCAAAGCAAAGCCTACAGCACATGGGTCGGTGAAAAAGCAGAGGATTACACCCGCTACATCGCTGCGGGAATACGCAGCGGCGAGATTTTTCCCGAAATTCTCACCCCGCAGATTGATGCACTGGTTCGCAGTACGGAAGATGATATCCGCCTGCAAACGGGCATTCATGATTTTATGAACAACAATCCCCAGTTCCTGCGCAATCTCAAACCCGATCTTGAAAACTGGAATCACCGTATGCGGGATACGATCAGCACAGGTTTTACTGCAAAACTGATCTCGGCAGCCGTTTCCCGATGGATGCCGTATGTCTCAGGTGCTTTATTGCTGCTCGGTTGCATCTGGATGCTCGTCATTCAGGCAAAAGGACAGAACCGCATCGGTACTGCATTCAAGATCTGCGCTGTTACGGGCTTTGTTCCGTCTGCAATTCTGCTGCTCTGGGGATTATTCGGAACGCTGTTTCTCAGAGCCGTCGGCATGGGTTACTTACAGGAAACGGCGAAAGCCCTTCGCTCGATTCCGCTGATGTTCGGCGGACTTGCTTGTCTGGCGTGTGCGGCGCTGTTCATTCTCGGAATGCTCTTTAATTCGGCTGCGGAGCTGTGGGCATCCCGTCCGAAGCGTGAGCGTCCGTCTGTGAACCCTGTCACCCCAGAAATGCCCGCACCGCCGCAGCCTGCTCCCAATCCCCTCCCCGCTGCACCTGTTGCTGCGCCTGCCCCTGCGGTGAAAAAAACCGAGGAATCTGCCGCACCTGCTGTACATTCCACACCCACTGTCTCACTGGCAAAACCGTCAGCCCCCGCAGCGGAAGAACCACCTGTAACTCGGAAATTCTGCCGTTTCTGCGGTCAGGAGCTTATCAATTCCAATGCGATGTTCTGCTACAGATGCGGAAAGGCTCAGGAATAAGAATGCCGCCCTTTCGGGCGGCTTCTTTTATTTGAGAGCCACTGTCCACTCTGCCTCACGGAATCCGACCAGTACTTTATCCTCTGTGATGAGCAGCGGACGCCTGACAAGCATTCCGTCTGTGGCAAGCAATGCAAGCTGTTCCTCCTCGGACATGGAAGGCAGTTTGTCTTTCAGCGCAAGTTCACGGTACTTCATACCGGACGTATTGAAAAAGCGTTTCAGCGGCAGACCGCTTTTCCGCTGCCATTCCCGCAGTTCCTCCGCAGAGGGATTTTCCTGTACGATGTGCCGTTCCTCGAATGCGGTCTGACGGGCCTCCAGCCAGCGCTTTGCCTTCTGACAAGTCGTGCATTTCGGATAACAAAGAAATACCATTGGTTGACCTCCTTTTGCATAAATCAGCCTGTTTCATCATAGACTATACCAGAAAAACGGAAAGGATGATCCTGTATGAAACAGAAATGGACGAATCTGCTCCTGTGGGTCGTGGGGACAGAACTTGTCGGGGCGCTGTCTGCCATGCTGTCCGGCGGAAATTTTTCTGCCTATTACCGGTCACTCAATCAGCCCCCGTTTGCACCACCGGGGTGGCTGTTTCCGGTGATGTGGGCAATTTTGTATGCTCTGATGGGGATTTCCGCCTTTCTGATTCAGGAAAGCGACTCCCTCCGTAAAAAACAGGCGCTTGTGCTGTACGGTGCGCAGCTCTTTGCAAATTTCCTCTGGAGTCCTGTCTTTTTCGGACTGAAATCCCATTTGGGAGCAACGGCGGTCGTGATCGTCATGCTCCTGCTCATCATTGCCATGATGACGGCTTTTCTGCGCATTCGTCCGCTTGCAGGCTATCTCAATATTCCCTATCTGTTCTGGGCGGTATTTGCGACCTATCTCACGATCGGAGTGCTGGTGCTGAATTAAGCATCAGCACTTTTTTTCATGAGGGACAAGATCTCCTCTGGTGTGAAGATATACTTCTTGTCGCAGAAATGACAGCAGACTTCAATATTTTCTCCTGTCTCTGCCAGACGGTTCAGCTCGTCATTGCCGATGCTGATTAAAATGCGGGAAGTCCTCTCACGGCTGCAATCGCAGAAATACTGCGGTTCTGCTTCGTCAAGAAGATTCGGTTCGAGTCCGTCCAGACACTTCAGCACGATGTCCTCCGCCGTCATGCCCGCTTTGAGCATTTCGGTAAAATGCGGCATCTCTGCGATGTTCTTTTCCAGAATCGGAATGCACGATTCATCTGCAAAGGGCAGGAGCTGGATCAGAAATCCGCCCGCACACTGCACGGACAAATCCGGTGCGACCAGAACACCAAGACTCAGCACCGTGGGGATCTGCTCACTGGTGACGTAATAATTGGCAATGTCCTCTGCGATCTCACCGGAGACCAGCGGAATCGTTCCCACATACGGCTCTTTCAGCCCCAGATCTTTGATGACCGAGAGCGTTCCCATGCCGACTGCACCGCCCACGTCGAGCTTGCCTTTTGCATTGAGGGGAATTTCCACGATGTACTGATCCGCACAGCATTTGACATTTCCCCAACTGTCCGCCACAACGACCATACTGCCGATCTGCCCGTCTCCGTCCACACGGAGCGTGAGCTGATCGCCCTCGTTTTTCTGCCCGTAACCCATCAGTGATGCCGCTGTCGCAAGCCGTCCAAGGGCTGCGGTCACAACTGCCGAGGGCTTGTGATACTGTTCGATCTTTGACAC
>JAILPP010000087.1 GCA_024699425.1 Oscillospiraceae bacterium
CCAAACCCCCTCGGCAGGGCGGTGACCGCCCTGCACCCGCATCGCTTTTGTATGTTTTGATAGTCAGCGCTCATTTATAATAGACTTCCGAGAAAGTCTAATAAAAAACAGGTTTTCAGGAGGTGTCGTATGCTGCAAATCAGACAAGCCATTATTGTGGAGGGCAAGTATGACAAGATCAAGCTTGCCTCTCTTGTGAAAGCCGTGATTCTCCGGACGAACGGTTTCGGCATCTTCAAGGACAAGGAACTGCTGGAGCTGATCCGTTACTATGCGAAAACGACGGGCATTCTGATTCTGACCGATTCAGACCGTGCAGGTTTTCGCATCCGCAATTATCTGCGGGGAGCAATTACGGAGGGAGAGATCCGCAACATTTACATACCCGATGTATTCGGCAAGGAACGGCGCAAGGAGAAGCCTTCCGCAGAGGGAAAACTCGGTGTGGAGGGCATGGAAGCGGAAGTTCTGCGGGAAGCCTTCCGCAAGGCGGGAGTTCTGACGGAGGAATCCCCTGTCGGCGATCCCATCACGAAAACCGACCTGTATTTTGCGGGATTTTCGGGTACGCCGGACTGCTCCGAAAAGCGTCGGGCTTTTCAGACAGGGCTTGGGCTGCCTGCGGGAATGTCTGCCGCCTCGCTGCTTGAGGTACTGAACACCATGATGACACGGGAGGAATTTCTGAAAATGACTTCCCAGAAAGAGGATTAAGCCCATGTATCTGGCATCCTTCACCTTCACAGTGACCGTATTGCCCGTGCTGCTGCTGTGCTATTACTTCATTCCGGGCAAAGGGAAAAACGTATTTCTGCTGTTATGCAGTCTGCTGATCTACGGCTGGGGAAATCCGCAGCGTCTGCTTTATCTGTTCGCCGTGATCTGTTATGATTACAGCATGGGTCTGCTTTTGGAGCGCTCGAGGGAAAAGCGGACACTTTCCTGTTTTCTGCTGGGATTGTCCGCTGTCATACAGGTCATAGCGCTGGTATATGTGCGAAGTTTCAAGACAGGCGGCGATCATGTATTCCCCTTTGGCTTTGCGCTGTACAGTCTGCAAGGACTTGGATATCTGATCGGAGTATTTCGGGGAAGACATCCGGCGGCGTTCAATTTTATCAATCTATCGCTGTACATGGCATTTTTCCCGATTCTGTATGTAGGACCTCTGCTGAATTACACAGAATTTGAAGAGCAGCTCAGTCACCGTCAATGCAACATCACGCATCTCGGCGGCGGTCTGACGCTATTCATTGAAGGGCTTGCGGAAAAGGTGGTACTGGCGGACACATTCGGCTATATTTTCCGTGAACTGCGTCAGACGCATCAGCTTAGTCTGCTGACGGCGTGGCTGACGGTGATCTGTTTCACCATGTATCTGTATTTTGAGCTGCTTGGTTACACCGAAATGGCACGGGGATTAGGGCTTGCGTTCGGATTTGAACTGCCCCGCAACTTTGACCACCCGTTCTTCACGCCGAGCATCACAGCCTTTATGCAGAGTTATCACATCACGCTTGTGCTGTGGTTTCAGACACATTTCCGATATTTTCTGTTCGGAGACAATCCGGGTTCCAGGTGGAAGAAATACGGTTCTGTGATTCTGACGTGGCTGCTGATCGGGGCGTGGTACGGACAGAAGCCGCAGTTTATCCTGTGGGGGCTTGCCATCGGGCTTCTGCTGACACTTGACCAACTTGTACTCCAGCCGCTGACGAAAAGGCGTTATGTAGTGGGAATGCTCTACACGGCGGCGCTTCTGCAATTTGCGTGGGTGCTGTTCTTTGTAGATGATCTTTCCGAAGTCTGGACGATCTGGAAAGCCATGCTGGGATTCGGCAGCGGCATTGCCGACCGATACGGGCTGTACTATTTCACATCCTACATTGCTTTGATCCTGTTGGGATTGTACATAGCCGCCGACCTGTTCCGGAACATCTCCGAGCGATTTGTCAACACTGCGCCGGGAAGATTTCTGAACTTGTGGAAACCGCTTGGCAGCGGGCTTTTGCTGGTATTCTGTCTTGCTTCGATGCTTTACGGCGAGCGAATTGCGGGACTCTGGCTGCGGTTGTAAGCCGACTTTTCAACAGTTTCAACCGAGTTTTCAACACATAATCCACTTTTTCACAGGAGGCAGTTTATGAAAGAGCAACATCAGCACCGACTGACGATGCTGACCATACTTCTGATCTATCTGGTGATTCTGACAGGGACAGTGCTGCATTTTGATGTGCTGCAATTTCCGCAGATGACGGTACGTTCCATGTTAGACGGCAGCTATGCCGATGCGGTGGAACGTTATCTGTCGGAGCATCTCGGATTTCACGACACGCTGTTCCGCATCAAAAGCGAAACCGATCTGTTCATCGGGGAAAAGATGATACAGGGAGTATACATCACAGACGATATGCTTCTGGAAAAGCTCTACAGCGAGGAACTTCCCGCACCGGAAACGCTTGCGGAGCCGGTCAACCGCTATTTTGAGGAGAACGGCACGCCAACATTTCTGCTGCTTGTCCCGTCGGCATCGGGGATTTATGAAGGCTCACTTCCTGCGAACGCCGTCAATGCGGCACAGCAGCAGCTTATCAAGGAGACCTATGCGGCAACGGAGACAGGCGTGCGCTGTGTAGATGCGTCGCACATTCTTTCCTCATTGCGGAATGATTACATCTACTACCGCACGGATTCGCACTGGACGAGTTTCGGGGCATATAGTGTATATCAGAATGCGATTCAGAAAATGGGCTTCACGCCCGTGCCGTACCAACGGCTGGTGATTACGCATCTCAGCACGGAATTTCGGGGTGATCTGTACGCCCGCACGCTTTACAGCGAGGTCAAGCCCGATATGCTGGACTGTTACGCCTACGAACGCGGCAGCAGTGTCACGTCCGTGACAGCGTACTATGCAGACGGGACGGTGCAGGATCGCGGAAACACGCTGTATGATACATCTGCGCTGGAAACGGAGGACAAATACCGTTTCTATCTCGGAGCGCCCTGTCAGAAGCTGGTAATCCGCACCAATGTGGAAAACGGCAAGACCCTGCTCTTGTATAAAGATGATTTTGCAGATTGTATGGTGCCGTTTCTGATGCAGCATTTCAGTGAGATCTGTATTATTGACCTGATGCAGACCGACCCCGTTCCATTGGAGCAGGCGGAGGACAAGTATACACAGACGCTTTTCCTGTGCAGTATGAAAAACTGGGAAATGCTGTTCGGAGCGTAAGAGCCTGTTTAGTATCTGGAGGTAGTCGGATTTTCCAAAAGGCGTAATGTTTCCCGTGAAACACGATGTCAGGAGCTGTAAACAAGCACAGACTGTCAAAATGCACAAAAACGATGCGGACGTTCAACACAAGTTCGTCGCTTTGCGTTCTTTGCTAAAATTGTTCATTTATGATTATAAAAACGGATTCCAAATCCGCAAGCAGAGGAAAGCAAAGTATAAATCCGCCAGACCTGCAAATACTACCAAGGCAGAACCCTGCAAAAACAATCGAAAAAGGAGAAAATCGGAGACATGAAAGCAACAGGAATCGTCAGACGCATCGACGATCTCGGACGAGTTGTGATCCCGAAGGAGATACGCAGGACTATGCGGATCCGTGAGGGTGACCCCTTAGAGATCTACACAAGTTCAGACGGAGAAGTAATTTTCAAGAAATACTCAGCGATAGGCGAGCTGAGTGAAAATGCGACGCAGGTAGCGGACATTATGCGGCAGCTTGCGGGGTGTCCGGTGGTGGTATTTGACCGGGATCATGTAGTAGCGACATCGGGAGTAACGAAGCGGGAATTTCAGGAACGGCGGGTTTCGCCGGAGATGGAGGAGCTGATGGAAAGTCGCCGGCAGTTTTATGCAGAAGCGGGCGGGCGGGAGATGCATCCTGTAGAGGGGATGAACGCCGCAAGTCTTGCAGCGATGCCGATTTTATCGGCAGGAGATGTGACGGGAGCTGTGGCATTTCTTGCCAACGGAAAGACACAGACAGCGACGGAGCTGCAAAAGTCGCTGGTATCGGCGGCGGCGCAGTTTCTTGGCAGGCAGGTAGAATAGAAAAAAAGGCACTCCGGGAGGGGTGCCTTTTGGATTTTAAAACCGTGACAATCCCCAAAAGCGCCCGACCAAATTCCGCCAAAGCGACAAAAAAAGCACAAACCCCTTGTAACTCTGTGGGAAATGTGCTATAATAGGACTGTATAGCAATTTGCGGCAGCAGTCTGCAAATTCTGAGGATTTTATTACATTGTCACACTTCTGACAGGAGGAACATTACAACATGAGAAAAAGCGGCATTTTACTGCACATTTCGAGTCTCCCGTCCCGCTTTGGCATAGGCAGGATGGGCAGGGCAGCATACGATTTTGTAGACTTTCTGCACATGAGCGAAACGGCCTACTGGCAGATTCTGCCCCTCTCCCCTACCAGTTACGGAGATTCCCCGTACCAGAGTTTTTCAGTGTATGCGGGAAATCCGTATTTTATTGATTTTGCGGCACTGGAAGAACTGGGACTGCTTGAACACGAAGATTATGCATCAAGGCTCTGGCAGCGTGAGCTTGACAAGATCGACTATGATCTGCTTTACCGCACGAATATTGCGGTACTGCGCCGTGCCTTCCGTCGATTCAGGGAAAAGCCGCTGCGGGGCTACAACGGCTTCAAGAAAGAGAATGCGCACTGGCTTGGAGATTATGCACTTTTCATGGCATTGAAGGATGAGCATAAAGGCGCATCGTGGGACACATGGGAAAAGCCGCTTGCACAGCGCACGCCTGCTGCGATCGAGGAGGCAAAGACACGGCTTGCGGATGAGATCGAGCTGTATTGTTTTGTGCAGTTTATTTTCCGACAGCAGTGGAACTCGCTGAAAAAATATGCCAATGACAATCAGGTAGAGATCATCGGAGATATGCCGATCTACGTTGCGTATGACAGTGCCGATGTCTGGTGTCATCCGGAGCTGTTCGCACTTGACAAGGAGAAGAAGCCGATCGAAGTTGCGGGCTGTCCGCCGGATGCTTTTTCGCCGACAGGACAGCTCTGGGGCAATCCGCTTTATGACTGGGAGTATCATAAAAAGACCCGATATGAATGGTGGATCTCCCGTCTGAAATATGCGGCTTCCCTGTATGACGTTGTGCGGATCGATCATTTCCGTGGATTTGAGAGTTACTATACCATACCGTATGGCAATACGGATGCCGTGATCGGGGAATGGCGCAAAGGACCGAACAAGCAGCTTTTCCTGACCGCACAGCGGGAACTCGGAGATCTGCGTATCATAGCGGAAGATCTGGGTTTTATCACGCCGGGAGTGAGAAGAATGCTGGATGCCCTGCAATATCCGGGCATGAAAGTGCTGCAATTCGCATTTGATTCTGACCCTGCCAACGAGCATCTTCCCCACAATTTCCGCACGCCGAACTGTGTCTGCTACACGGGCACGCACGACAACGAGACATTGAAGGGCTGGCTTGCCGCATCCGGAAAGAAGACGGTCAAGTATGCGAAAAATTATCTGCGCTGCAAGAAGCAGCAGATTCCCGATGAGATGGTAGCGGCGTGCTGGGCGAGCATTGCAGATACAGCGATTGCACAGATGCAGGACTTTCTGCATTCGGAGAAATCGGGCAGAATGAACACGCCGTCCACGCTTGGCGGCAACTGGATGTTCCGCACGAATATGGAAGATTTCACGCCGGAGCTTGCCAAGGAGATCCGCAAGCTCAACCGTATTTACGGCAGAGCCGTAGAACCGCCCACACCGGAGGTCATCAAGCCCGAACCCAAGCCGGACGAGACCGAAAAGCCGAAGCGCACCTACAACCGCAAGAAGATCGAACCGCCCGCGCAGCCGACAGTCACCGTGACCGCAGCGGCGGAGGAAGAAACGGTACTTCCGGGTCAGATGGAACTCGAACCGGAAGTTCCCGAACAGGAGAACACAGCGGAAAAGGAAACTGCAAAAGAAACCGTAAAGGAAGCCGCAGCAGAAACGGCAGCAAAGCCCAGGCGTCACTACACCCGCCGCAAGCCTGCCGCCGCACCTGCCGAGCAGAAGCCGAAGCGCAAATACACCCGCAGAAAGAAAACCGAGAATACCGAGGAGGCATAACCCATGCAATACAAAAAGGAAACATTTCTGAACTATCTGAAAGGCACACTCTCCAAAGATGCCGCATCTCTCACGCCGCAGGAGCTGCATAACGCCGTCGGGGACATGGTGATGAACCTGATGCAGGAGGACTGGGAAGATTCCCGCAATGCCCATGCAGCGGGCAGACGGGCGTATTATCTTTCGATGGAATTTCTGATGGGGCGCAGCATCTTCAACAATCTGCTGTGTCTTGGCATTTACGATGAAGTAGAAGCTGCGCTGAACGAGCTTGGCACTTCCCTTTCCGTGATGGAAGAGATCGAAGATGCGGCACTCGGCAACGGCGGACTGGGACGGCTTGCGGCGTGTTTTCTCGACTCCGCAGCGACTTTGAACCTGCCGCTTGACGGTTACGGGATTCGTTATAAATACGGACTGTTCCGTCAGGAATTCAAGGACGGATTCCAGCACGAAACAGCCGATGACTGGACACGTTTCGGAGATGCATGGAGTATCCGCCGTGAAGAGGAAACACTGCTTGTCCGTTACAGCAACATGACTGTGAAGGCAGTCCCCTATGATATGCCCGTGATCGGTTACGGGACGAAGAACATCGGCACACTGCGTCTGTGGCAGGCAGAGCCATTTCAGGAATTTGACTTCCACACATTCAACGACCAGAAATATCTGGAAGCGTGTGCAGAGCAGATCTATGCGGAGAACATCTCCCGCTGTCTCTATCCGAATGACGACACCAACGAGGGAAAGAAACTCCGTCTCCGGCAGCAGTACTTCTTCTGTTCCGCTTCTTTGCAGGACATTCTGAAAGATCTGCCGACCTATCTGGAAAACGGCGGAGACATCAGCACCTACTGTGATGAACTGGCAGAAAGCACAGCGATCCAGCTCAACGACACGCACCCGGTCATTTCCGTACCGGAGCTGATGCGGCTGCTGATGGCACAGGGAGCAACTTTTGACAAGGCATTTGAGACAGCAAGAAAGATTTTCCGCTACACGAACCACACGATCATGGCAGAGGCGCTGGAAAAGTGGTGGGCACCGCTGATTGATGAGCTTTTGCCGGAAGTATATCAGATCATTGTCCGTCTGAACGAAGCCCTGATTGCCGAGCTGTACAAGAAAGAAGCCACCAGAGATGAAATTAAGAGAATGCGCATTGTGAAGGACGGCATGGTACACATGGCGCACATTGCGATTTTCATGGGCAGTTATGTCAACGGTGTGGCAGAAATTCATACACAGATCCTGAAAGACACCGCGCTTGCGGACTGGTACAAATTCTACCCGGAGCGTTTCCAGAACAAGACCAACGGCATCACGCAGAGAAGATGGCTTGCCCTGTGCAACAGGGAGCTGTCATCGCTCATCACGGAGCTGCTCGGAACATCCGACTGGGTGACAGACCTTGACAAGCTCAAGGCGCTTGACAAATATGCCGAAGATGAGAACATCATGAACCGTTTCATGGCGATCAAGCAGAGCAAGAAGCAGCAGCTTGTGGACTTCATGGAAAAGAAAGAGGGCGAACGATACATCACGATCGATCCCGCAGCGGTATTTGACATTCAGATCAAGCGGCTGCACGAATACAAGCGGCAGCTTCTGAATGCTTTTTCGATTCTGTATCTGTATTACGGCATCAAGGACGGCAGCATCAACGCAGACGAACTCCCGCAGGTAGCATTTATTTTCGGAGCGAAGGCAGCACCGGGTTACAAGAGAGCGAAAGCGATTATCAAGTATATCAATTCCATTGCAGAGATGATTGATGCCGATGCGGAAGTATCTGACAAGATCAAAGTATATTTCGTAACGGATTACAATGTATCCTATGCAGAAAAGCTGGTTGCCGCAGCAGACATTTCCGAGCAGATCAGTACAGCAGGCACAGAGGCATCGGGCACGGGCAACATGAAGCTCATGCTCAACGGTGCCGTAACGCTTGGCACTTATGACGGTGCGAATGTGGAGATCGTGCAGGAAGCAGGCGAAGAGAACAATTATATATTCGGTGCAAGAGTGGAAGAGCTGGCAGAGATCCGGGAGAACTATGATCCCCGCCGTATTCTTGCGGAAAATGACAAACTGCGGAAGATCGTGCAGACGCTTATGGACGGCACATTCGGCAGCAACGAGGACATCCGTGAGCTGTACGATGCGCTGACCGAGGGTGCAAGCTGGCACGTTCCCGATCATTACTATGTACTTGGAGATCTTCAGAGTTACTGTGACAGAAAGCTCGAAGCACTGCGGGATTACAAGGCAGACCGCATGGCATTTGCGAAGAAGCAGTGGCATAATATCTGTCATGCGGGCAAGTTCAGTTCCGACAGGACGATTGCGCAGTATGCAGAGGAGATCTGGCAGATCACACCCGTCAGCTTTGAGTCATAAATGAGCGCAGGCTGTCAAAAACTATAAAAGCGATGCGGGTGCAGGGCGGTCACCGCCCTGCCGAGGGGGTTTGGGGGCGAGCAGCCCCCCCCAAGCCGCCGACAGGCGGCAAAAAGGAGATGTAACCATGAATTATGACGTAATCATTGCAGGTGCGGGAGCTGCCGGACTTTATGCGGCGATCAATCTTCCGGAAAATACCAGAATCCTGCTTATGACCAAGCGGGAGCTGGGACTCTGCAACACGGCGCTTGCGCAGGGCGGCATTGCGGGCGTATACAATTCGCCGGAGGACAAGACCTCACTGCACGAGAACGACACTTACATTGCAGGAGGATTTCAGAACAATCACAAGACGGTGCATATGCTTGTGGAAGAAGCGGCGCAGGACATCGGGCATATCATCGAACTCGGCGTAGACTTTGACAAGCAGGAGGACGGAGACTATCACCGCACGTTAGAGGGCGGACATTCCCGCCGCCGCATTTTCCATCATAAAGATGCGACAGGGCGAGAGATCGCCGAGAAGCTGCTTGCCCATGTGCAGACCCTTCCCAACGTGGAAGTGCGGGAAAACACATTGCTCTGCGATGTCAAAAAGACGAAAACGGGCTTTTCGGCGCTGATTCTGCATAATGAGCAGTACGAAACAGTCAATTCCCATTTTTTCATCATGGCAACGGGCGGTATCGGCAGAGTCTATGAATTTACGACCAATTCCGCGATTGCGACGGGTGACGGCATCATGTTCGCCTACAATCTGGGTGCGATGATACGGGGTTTGTCCCTGATCCAGTTCCACCCGACCGCCTTCAACAACCGCCACACGAGGGAATGCTTCCTGATTTCCGAAGCCGTTCGGGGTGAGGGGGCATATCTGCTGAACTGTGACGGAGAGCGATTCATGCAGCGGTATGACGATCGTCTGGAGCTTGCGCCCCGTGACGTGGTATCCAACGCCATTGTACTGGAGAGCCGCCGCACGGGTTCGGACGAATTTTACCTTGACATTTCGCACAAAGACCCGGAGGAAGTCAGAAACCGTTTCCCGATGATCTATCACAATCTGCTTGAGCAGGGCTATGACATGACCAGAGACCGTATCCCGATCTATCCGTGTCAGCACTATCTCATGGGCGGAATTCAGGTAGATGCGCATTCCCGCACACGGGTGCCGGGGCTGTACGCCTGCGGAGAATGCTCGAATACGGGCGTACACGGCAACAATCGGCTTGCGTCCAATTCCCTGTTGGAAGCGCTGGTATTCTCCCGCCATGCAGCGGAGGACATTGCGAAGAAGATGGAGCATTTAGGGGAAAAGCGTTTTGAAGAGACCCTGTTCGACCTGCACGAAGGAGCAGAGCCTGTGCCGCACGGCGTAAGAACGCAGCTCAGGCACATTTTGCAGGAAAGTTATTTTGTCCGTCCGAATGCGCAGAAGATACAGGAGAACTTTTCCAAAGTCTGCGAACTGCTGCACGAGTTGGAGGACGGCAGATACAAGATCAATTCCGATTATGTGGAGGCACGCTCCACAGCGACCATAGCCTTCCTCATTCTGAACGAAGCGCTGGTAGAGGAGAAAGGAGAATAATATGCAGCTTCTGCAAAGCTATGTGGACAGTATCATTCATACCGCACTGGAAGAGGACATTCACTATGTAGATGTGACAACAGATTATCTCATTCCGGACGGGCACACATCGAGAGCGTACTATATCGCCAAAGATAACGGAGTCCTGTGCGGCATTGAGATTGCGAAACGGGTATTTGCACTTGTGGGCAGCGGCGTGACATTCACCGAAAGCCTGACCGACGGGACGAAAGTCAGAAAGGTCGACATCATTGCCCGCATGGAGGGTGACACGAAAGTGCTGCTGAAAGGCGAGCGCACGGCGCTGAACATATTGCAGCATATGTCGGGCATAGCCACAGCGACCAACCGCTGTGCGGAGCTTGTCGAGGGTACGAAAGCCAAGATCACAGATACCAGAAAAACCCTTCCGGGGCTGCGCCGTCTGCAAAAGTACGCCGTCACCGTGGGAGGCGGATACAATCACAGATACAATCTATCCGAAGGAGCGATGCTCAAGGACAATCATATTGATGCCTACGGGGGGATCGTTCCGGCAGTCACGGAGCTGCGCAAGAAGATCGGACACATGACGAAGATCGAAGTAGAAGTCCGCAATCTGGACGAACTGGAACAGGCGTTGTCGGTTGGCTGTGAGATCATCATGCTGGACAACATGAGCTGTGCAGATATGCAGAAGGCGGTAGAGATCACAGCGGGCAGAGCGCTGCTGGAGGCATCCGGCAACGTCACAGAAGCGAACATTGCCGAAATTGCGAAAACAGGTGTGGATATTATATCTCTTGGTGCGCTGACGCATTCGGTGAAGTGTTTTGATATTTCGATGCGCTTTGAAAAGTAGCAGAAAGAAGGAGTCAGGATTTATGAAACGCAGATATTTTGCGGTATTGGCGGCAATAATGCTGCTTACCGCGGGCATGACGGGCTGTAAGAGCAAGCCTGCGGTAATCACGCCGACAGAGCAGATCGACGGACCTGTGGGACTGAAGTCCGATACAGAGCCTGCTGCGGGAGATGTAGACATAGCAGGCGGTTCGATGCGCACGACGGAGACAAACGAGGAGGGCAGTTCCGAAGAAAACGCCCCTGCCGAAGCGGCAAGTGTCCCGTCAGGACTGGAAGGCGAGCTGACCCCGATCCAGACAGCGCCGAACATTCCCAACCAGCCAAAGACGACATATCCGAATGTCGGAGATGAAGACCAGCAGGGCGAATATGCCCCGCCGCCTGTCACAGCCGCAGTCAAAGCGAGAGAAGACCGTCCCGCTGCGGAAGCAGCGCCGAACGAAATCCCCGCCGCAGTACAGGCGACCAATGCACCCGCCGCACAGCAAAACGGCAACACGCCCACGGCGCTGAACACGAAAGGCGGTAAACCGGACGGCAAGCTGCAAATCACGGTGGAGACAGTCGAGATCACGCTTGACGAGCTGAAAGCGAAGGATTACACAGTAGACCTGGCGGTCACGCTGGATGCAAATCCGGGCATTGTCTATTCCGAGTGGGGATTGCAGCTGGATGACCGCTGCACCTATGAAGCAGACAGTGATGACCTGCCTTTTGCCACGATTTCATTTATCAACGAGGAGAAAGCATTTCTCTGGACGGCATGGTCAAACAGCGGCAACGCCACCACCCGCAAGGGAGCGCTGCTGACGCTGCATGTAAAAGTTCCCCGTGATGCGAAACCGGGTTCTGCTTATATTATCAGTTATGCGCCGCAGTCCCTTGCACCTGCGCCGCATCTCTGGCAGAACGAAGAGATCAGCTACACCGCCCTTGATGAAGTCGGCTGGACAAACGGAGGCATTCTTGTCAAATAAGAAGCCGTAAATGTGCATTCTTGGCAAAGTATACAAGGTTGCGGGCTGGTATTGGGGGGGTATACGCCCCCCCAACCC
>JAILPP010000114.1 GCA_024699425.1 Oscillospiraceae bacterium
TTCCTCGGAAACTTCCGAAGCGCCGTTCTGCTTGTCTCTTTTGCCCTGTGCTTTGCGCCTCTTCCTTGCAATACACCAAGTATTGCGGCGGTCGAGTCACTTTGCACAGGACAAAATATCCTGCGCATTCCGTCACTTCTCCAGATTCCGAGGAAGTCTACTGTATGTATTGCAAGGATTTCGGGCAAAGATACGGTGCAAAGATGCCGGAAAGACGGCTGCCGGAAGATTTTAAACAGGCTCCGAGAGAGAGGGGGGAACCCGTATGCAGAAGAATGAATTTCTGCAATCGCTGACAGAGCAGGTGCATCTGTCCGACGAAGCCGTAAAGCGCCTTGCAGAACAGAGCTGCACCAATCAAAAAGGCACCGTCCGCCACGACCTGACGGGAACTGTTCTGCCGGCGGCGGAGGAAAGCCCCGCTGCACCGCAGACGGAAGAAGAAGCCGCCCTTCGCCGTGAAAAAGCGCTCCGACAAGTGGAACTGATGCTTGTGCAGAAGCAGCCCCACACCGAACAGCGCCCCTTTTACCGCAGGCACTCGTATTATGCACCGCCAAAACCCCGTCAGGCGGTCAGTGACAATCGTCTTGATCTGACGGAACTGCTGGCACAGTACAAACTCTCCCCCGAAGCGCAGGAACGGCTTGCAAAGATCCGTGCAGGCGCATCGAAGGGAACAGTACGCCCGCACCTGATGACGAGAATGGGGAGCATTGCCGCCGCGATCGCATTGTTCGTCATTGGGATGACGCTGGAAAATTTTCCGTACATGAACGTGATGAAGCCGACATTTCTGATACTTGCGCTGCTGTGTCTGGTATGGGCGTATTACGTCCACACATGGAAGCTGGAATATGACAGCGAATCAGATTTTGTGCGGTATCACAGTATGTTCCACGGCACGAACCTATATGCAATGCAGGAGCTGATGCTTTTCTCTGTAGACCCCGTACCTGAGAAAACTTTTCCACTGTCATTTCTGGGGATGCTTGACCCCCGTCAATATCTGGTGATTCATCTGCCGGAATTTGTGATCAACATACCGTTGTTATTCTCCAAAGAGATCATGGGGCAGCTCATCGAGCTGGAAGGATTTGAAGGCGCAGGCGATTTCTGCCGATGTCTGCGGCAGTTCGAGCCGGGGACAGTGAAACAGCCGACCGTACCGCCGCAGGAGGAAAGAGCCGTGAAGCTGACCAAGCCCGCCGAACCTGTTCCCACAAAAAAGCCGACCCCGCAGCCTGTGCCAATCTCCGAAGCGGAACTGCCCGCAAAGCCCGTCATGCCGGAACGGGGAAGCGCCTTTCCCGACCCGACGCAGAAGCCCGAAGTGGATGTAGATGCGCTGTTCAATCAGGTATTGCGGGAACACGGCAAACTGAAATAAAGCACTATAAATTCTGACAGTCTGCACGCATTTACAGCTTACAGTTGAAAGGAGAACCCTATGTCCTCACCCTTAGCCGACCGAATCCGTCCGAAAACGCTTGATGATATTGTCGGGCAGACGCATCTGCTCGGAGCAGGGAAGCCCCTGCGCCGCATCATTGAAAGCGGCACGATCCCGAACATGATCTTTTACGGACCGTCGGGCGTGGGCAAGACGACCGTTGCCTCCATCATAGCCGCCCGCACGAACATGACGCTGCACATTCTGAACGGCACGCAGGCGGGCGTATCGGACATCAAGTCCGTCATTGCAGACGTGGGAACATTTGCCTCCATGAACGGCATACTGTTATATCTGGACGAGATACAGTATCTGAACAAGAAGCAGCAGCAATCGCTGTTGTCCTACATAGAAAACGGAGACATCACGCTGATCGCCTCGACCACAGAGAACCCGTATTTTGCGGTATACAACGCCGTCATCAGCCGAAGCACGGTATTTGAATTCAAGCCGGTAGAAGCGCAGGAGCTGGAAAAGGCGGTACAGCGTGCATTCCGCATTCTGTCGGAGCGCCGTCCCCTGCAAATTGAGGACGGCGTAGCGGCGCACATTGCGCGTGGCAGCGGGGGAGATGTACGCAAGGCGATGAACGCCGCCGAACTGTGCGCCCTGTCCGCCGAACCTGACGAAGGCGGAGACATTGTAACGCTGTCGCTTGCGGAATCGCTGACACAGCGGAGCAATATGCGGTATGACCGTGACGGAGATGCGCACTATGATATTTTATCAGCGCTGCAAAAGTCGATCCGGGGCAGTGATGAGAATGCCGCACTGCACTATGCGGCGAGGCTGTTGGAAGCGGGTGATCTGATCTCACTGACCCGCCGTCTGCTGGTGATCGCCTCAGAGGACGTAGGGCTTGCATATCCGCTTGCACCTGTGATCGTGAAAGCGTGTGTAGACAATGCGCTTGCGCTGGGACTTCCGGAAGCGCGCATTCCGATTGCGGAAGCGATCATCATGATGTGTACCGCCCCGAAATCCAATTCAGCGGAAGCGGCGATTGATGCAGCAATCGCAGATTTGCAGAAATACGGCGCACCGGATTTTCCACGTCATTTGCAGAACAAGCACTGTGACGGAGAAGGGGCAGCGGTGCGTGGGCAGCATTATCTGTACCCGCACGATTACCCGAACCATTATGTTCGTCAGCAGTATCTTCCGGACGAGATCAAAGATCATGTTTACTATGAATTTGGTGAAAACAAGACGGAACAGGCAGCATTGCAGTACCGCCGCAAAATTCTTTCGGAGGCGGAATGAGCCGACATTCCGTCCGCCGCCGTTTCACGAAAGGAGAATCCAATGAACATTCAGATTTTCGGTTCTAAAAAGAGCAACGATTCCAAAAAAGCAGAGCGCTGGTTCAAGGAGCGAGGGATCCGCTACCAGTTTATCGACCTGAAAGAGAAGGGCATGAGCCGTGGAGAGCTGACAAGTGTCATGCAGGCAGTCGGCGGACTTGAAGCGCTTCTTGACCCCAGGACGAAGCAAAAAGAAGTTCTCATTCTGTTAAACTATCTGACGGAGGAAGACAAATTGCAGAAAGTGCTGGATTATCCGGAACTTCTCCGTGCGCCGATCGTCCGCAACGGTAAGAAAGCGACTGTCGGCAACACGCCGGAGGTCTGGGCAACGTGGGAATAAGCGCAAAAAATGCTCCCGGACAAGCATTCCGGGAGTATTCTTATTTTATGCAATTGTAAATGCGTACCATCTCAGTACATTGGTCACACACGCCTTTCGCTAAGGAGTTTTCCAATAAGTGTTCACAGCAATACTTTTCATAAGCACCACGTCTTTCTTGATGAGATCTAAGTAACAAACCTTCTCATAGGAGTGTACCTCCCTTTCCGGAAAACCTGAATGCCTGCTATGTAAAGTTTCTCTGCCATGTTCATCCTTAGCACATCCCACAGGTGCCGGCATTGAAACGAACAAGCACAAGCGGGACAGACTGAATTTCGACGACTACCGCAGAAATGAAGTAAGCTCATAAGCCTGTGGGAACGGAGCAGGGGAACAAACCTGACTCAACGCCTTCCCGAATCACTTAGCTGCGACCGACGAAACCGTCAGGTGCTGTGAATCCGAACTCTCCATGGGTTCCGCCTCCTTTGCAGATCCCGGCGATTTCAGCAGTCCTGAGACTACAAGCGGGGATTACTGCATATTTGTTTCCGCTTCCGGGAAACAGGGATGAGATATCAGTACTGCAGTTCCTTTATCTTGGTTTTATTATACCACAGGATCATATAAATGTCAATAGTTTTTCTTCAAGTTTTTAATGATTTTTATGGATTTGTCGCTATGACCAGAAGTGTGACATTGGATTTGTGCATTTTTTTGATTTTGCGCTGCATTTAATACTGTTTGTAAATTTCAAGAACTGAATTACTCAAAAATGCCGAATCTGATAAAGCATATTGAAAAAAAGCAGTGCATACATTGACATATCTGTAATTTTGTAGTATAATAAAGTTGAGTATATTTACAGAAACGATTATGAAAGGCGGTGAATGCCGATGGAAGAACCGAATGTCTCCAGAGTAGACGGACTGCGGGCAGTGGAGTTATATTACCGCACAATCCGTGATATTTCAAGCGGTATGCCTGCATTTTTCCATACACAGACACGTCTGAATGCGCCCTCTCTGGGGGTTTTGCATCCGGAGCAGTTCCGTGACGTTGCAGAGATCACATTCCAGTGTGTCGAGCTGTTCTGGCTGGAACTGCGGCAGGCAATGGATACAGTACAGGCATTTGAAGAGCGTGAGGTATCATTCCAGTGGCTTTCGGTGTATATGCCCGTGCGGGCATTGCGGGAATTTGGCATTGAGCACGATCTGATGGAGCGCTTCACGGAAAAGGAGCTTGCCACCAACCGCATTTGTTTTGAGCTGAGTGAAAAACTGCTGGAAGAGACAGACGGTCTGGCAGCGGGTTCGATACGGAATCTGCGCAACCGGGGATTTCATTTCATGCTGTCGGGTTTCGGCGGGAACAACTGTCCGATGATGCGTCTTGCGGAATTTCCGGTTGATTTTGTTATGCTCAGTCCTGAAGTTGCCTATTATATCGACAGGGGAGGGCGTGCAGACGAAGCAGTAAAGTCGATCATCGGCTTTGTCTCCGATCTGGAAGCGGAACCGATCGCCGACGGCGTACAGAACAGCCATCAGGCAGAGACATTGTACGGCTTTGAATGCCGTTACTGTGCAGGTTCGCTTGCCGGCGAGTACAAGCAGGAGCGTTTTTATTACTAAGGAGTTTTGGTATATGATTTTTGCGGAAAGGACGGTGAGGGCGATTGGCTGAGGAAAAAGTGAGAGACATTCTGACACTGCGGCGTATGTCGAAGGAAGTCAAGCGCTACGTTGTGATCCAGCGTATTCTGGGATTGCTGGCGATCATACTGATCGCTGTTGTAGCCGTCGCCTATGCGATTTCCTATTTTTATGATAAATTCGGCAGTTTCACAGTGAGGATCGACAAATACGACATGGTAAAGCAAGGTCTTGCCCTGTCGGAAACGCCGTATTTTGAACGGACGGAAGCCCGCCTGAATGCAGATATTCTCTATGATATGACGAATATCAGCGGAAATGATCTTCCGGACAACATCAACCAGATCAACGGCAGTCACAATGGTGATAACTACATCGCCTACACATTCTATCTCATCAACAGCGGTGATGATACGATCAGCTACGAGGGTGAACTATATATCGAAAATGTGACGAATAACCTTGATGAAGCCATTCGTGTGGCAGTGTACGAAAATGACGAGAAAACAATTTACGGCAAGACGAAATCCAACGGCAGCGGCAAAGAAGGCGACTGCGATGCGGAATTTCTTGCCTCCACGGTGGTCATGCGTACTGCAAAAGAGGGACTTGAGCCGCGGCAGAAGGACAAATACACTGTTGTCATCTGGCTGGAAGGCAACGATCCGGACTGCACAGATGCATTGATCGGTGGCACCATGAAGCTTGGAATGCACTTCAAGCTCGTTGAAACAACGTAAAGGAGAAACAGCAAATGAAAAAAGTACTTGGAATCATCATGAATATCCTGACATGGATCATTCTCATTATCGCACTTCTGATTACGATTATCGTCTTTTCTTCGGGCAGAAATAACGGTGTTGCCAACCTGATGGGCTTCATTCCGCTGACGGTGGAATCCAACTCCATGTTTCCGACTTTTGCGGAAGGAGATCTTATCATCTGCAAACAGATCGACGACCTGAATACGCTGCAAGAAAATGATGTCATTACATTCTGGACGATCATCGACGGCAAGCGTGTCAAGAATACGCATAGGATCATCAGTATCAATCAGGCGGAAAATTCCCGCAGTTACGTTACACGAGGCGATAACAACTCCCTTGATGACGATATGCCCGCCTACGCAGGTGACATCATCGGCAAGTGGACAAATGTCCGTATTTCGGGCTTTGGTAAGGTCATGTCCTTCCTGCGGACGAAAACGGGCTTCTTTGTCTGCATTCTGATCCCGATGGTGCTGTTCTTCCTGTTTGAGCTGTACAAGTTCATTGTCACGCTCGTGGAAGTCAAGAAGAGCGATGCTGCCGAACAGCTCGATGAAGAGGAGATCAAGCGCCGTGCCATTGAAGAATATCTGGCACAGCAGAAAGCCGCTGCCGATGCGGCTGCAAACCCGCCTGTTGAAACTGTTGAAAAGCAAGCAGGCAATGACACGGTTTCTGTCGAAAAAGTGGAAAATACGGCTATCGAAAAAGTGGAAGATGTGAAAAAAGCATCTGAACCCGCACAGACAGAACCGGCAGAAACCACGCAGAATACAGCTTCTGAGTCAGAAGCTGTACCGTCTGAACAGGCAAATGAAAATGTTGAAAAGTCCGTTGAAACTGTGGAAAACTCGGTTGAAACGGTGGAAAACGACTCCAACAAAACGGAAAGTACAGAATAAGATCTGCGGAGAGCTGAAAGCGCTGCGGAGCATGGGGGTGTCACATGGAAATATTTCTCAAATGGTTTTTTGCGTTCATGACGGAAATGCTCCAGGGGTATATGGACATCATTTTAGGATTATGGAACGGCATCAAACGTATCTTCAATATTCCGAACTACATAGAGATCTTCAAGCAGTTTTCGCCGAGTTTTTCGGTCGGGAGCTGGATTCTGGCAATTCTTTCGCTCGTGCTGGTCACGGCGATCTATCTGCTGATTATCTTTCTGATCGTGCTTGCCGTGCGTAAATACATCCGTTTCCGTCACTCCATTGTCAGCAATGAGGACCTGCTGGAAGAAATCGCTTCTTTGCAGCGTCAGGTCATGAAAATGGCAAAGGAAAAAGACGAGATCATGGCGATGAAAGTCGCTCAGATGGGTCTGCCCGGCGGCACGGCGCTTGCACTTGCAGGCGGCAGCGGCGAAATTCAGCAGCTTGAAGGCGATGTTGTGGGCGAAAATGTCCCTGCTGCGGCAGTCGGTACGATCGAGGACGGCGTTGTTCAGACCAACGATTACCGCTTTTCCAAGCTCATCGAAGTCGATACGTTCTATAAAACCTATGAACCGCCGGAGTATGACAACGACATCACTCTGCCCGATTTCTGCGAACGTTACCGCAATTTCGCCTGCTCCAGAATGCATCTGTACTATGAGCCGAAAACCATCTGGCTCTTCCTTGCGGGTATGGCTTCCACAAAGCTCATTATCCTACAGGGTATCTCCGGTACAGGTAAAACTTCTCTGCCGTATTCGTTCGGTAAGTTCCTGCAAATGGATACCACCATCGCTTCCGTTCAGCCGTCATGGCGTGACCGTACTGAGCTTTTCGGCTATTTCAACGAATTTACCAAGAACTTCAACGAAACGGAAGTCCTCAAAAGGATTTATTCTTCCAGTTATAATAATGATATCAACTTCATCCTGCTCGATGAAATGAACATCGCCCGTGTCGAGTACTATTTCGCTGAGATGCTCTCCATCCTCGAAATGCCCAATGCGGACGAGTGGGCTTTGGACATCGTACCGAATGCATGGAGTACCGACCCCATTCACCTCGATCACGGCAAGATCAAAATTCCCCAGAATATCTGGTATATCGGCACGGCGAACAACGACGACTCCACGTTTGCCATCTCCGATAAGGTCTACGACCGTGCGCAGCCGATCAACCTCGATTCCAAGGGCGTTCCCTTTGAAGCACCCGATACGCCCCCCATGCACATGGGCTTTGACCACCTTGACGCACTGTTCAAGGAAGCGTTCGACAAGTACCCGATCTCTCAGGAAAATCTCAAGAAGATCTCGCAGCTTGACCTCTGGGTCATCGAAAAACTGCGTGTGGCGTTCGGTAACCGTATCCTGAAACAGATGAATCTGTTCGTTCCTGTCTATGTGGCGTGCGGCGGCGATGAACTCGACGGCATTGACTACGTTCTCGCTACAAAGATCTTCCGTAAGTTTGAATCCCTCAACCTTGCCATGCTGCGTGAAGAACTCCGTGAACTCTGTGTCTATATGCAGAAATCCTTCGGCAAGGGCAAAATGCAGGAGAGCATCGCTTACCTCGAACGTCTCCAGAAACTCTTCTGAGCCGAAGACGGGGCGGTATTGGGGGGCTACTCGCTCCCCCAAACCAACTCGGCGGACTGGTATTGGGGGGCTACTCGCCCCCCAAACCCCCTCGGCAGGGCGGTGACCGCCCTGCACCCGCATCGTTGTCTTTTCATCGCAGTATTATGGTAAAGTGAGGTGATCGAGTGAACGAGGAGTATTCAAAATGGTATGAGGAATTTAAGGTCTTTGTACAGCTTTTTCATGACAATGAGCTGTTCGGGTCGCTCGATTCCTTGCTGCAAAGCAGCCGCAATACGTTCGCTTTTAATAAAAAACTTATGGAAAAGGCGATCGACGTTTCATGGGTCGAAGCCATTGAGAACGGTCTGCCGCATCTCGACACCGTTCTCCGCAATCCCCGCAAAACCATCGAAGATGTCGAGGAAGTCGTGCCGATCGCCCTTTCCCGCAAGATCACGGTCGAGTCCGTCAAGCATCTGGCACAGCATACCGACCTGATTCAGAGCATCGACGAGAAAACCGGCAAAATCACTCCCTCTAAAATCCTCAACGTCTACAAGGAAGAAAGCCTGATGACGTATGAGAATAAATTCGTCAATACACTGGTTGACCGTCTCTATCTGTTTATCCACCGCCGCTATGAGAAACTCGCTCAGGTCGCTAAGGACGAAGAGGTCTATTCGCTCGGCTATGAAACGTTCGCTGAGGACAGCTCCGGCGGTAAGATCAAAGTCAGCCTCAAAATCGAAACCGCCGACAGCCTCGATGCCTATGACTCCAACGGTATGACCATCTGGCAGCGTGTCGAGAAGATCAAAGCCGCCATCGAAGGCTATAAAGGCTCCGAACTCTGTCAGACACTCGGTTCCACTTATATCCGCCCCCCCGTTATGCGTACCAACGCCATTATGAAAAATGTCGATCTCAAAGCCTGTCTCACCCTCTGGCAGTTCATCGAAAGCTATGACAAGATCGGCTATGAGATCAATGAACTGGATACCGCAGTCAAACCCGAAGAGGAAGAGGCATATGCACAGGATTTCTATAAACTCGTTGTGCTGAATCTCCTGCTGTTCCGTTCGTATATGAACAACGAAAAACCCGCCGAGGCGATGCAGACCAAACGCTTCCGCCCGCTGGGTCCCAAGTATATCAAAAAGTTTGAACGTGGTCTGGCTACCGAATATAACATCGAAACCGAAGCAGTCGCCGGTTATGTCTCCGGTGACGGTGATTTCAAAGTCATTCGGCAGATGCCGCCTGACGTGAGCGAAATGTTCGACCAGATCACTCAGGTCATCGAGATCGAACGGAATTACATCGTGGAACTCGATGCCAAGCGGGAACGTGACCGCATCGCCGCCGAGGAACTCGAACGCCACCGTGAAGAGGTGCGCCGCATCGAAGAGGCTCGTCAGGCGGAACTCGAACGCATCCGCAAAGAACAGGAAGAGGAAGAACGGCGCATTCAGGAAATGCTCGAACAGAAACGCGCCGAACAGGAAGCCGCCGAACGGGAACGTCAGCGCGAAGAGGAAGAACGCCTCGCCCGCCTCGAAGAACAACGGCAAAAAGAAGAAGAAGAACAGATGCTCGCCGCCGCCAAGGAATGGGCAGACTCCGAACGGGAACGGGTTCAGGAAGAAAAAGACCTCGTTCGCTCCAATCTCGGCGATGCGGAAGGCATTGATGCCGAACAGATCGGCAATGAAGAGGCGCTGGAAGCAGAGGCTTACCTCGAAGTTACCGAAGAGGAAGTCGAGGAAGCCCGCGCTGAGATCGAATCGCAGGAGGAAGCCGCTTTCGAGGACCCCCGTGCCATCGCCGCAAGAAAGAAACTCGAAGCGCAGCGTGAGGCAAAGGAACGCTTTGAACGTGAACGGGCTGCCCGCCTGAAAGTTGAACGTGAGTATTTCGAGCATAAACCCTTTGAGGAGATCCGCAAAGAGTATTCCCGCAATCCGGTTCATGTCATCTCCCGCCTGATCGTCTATGTGCTGGCTATGGTGTTCCACATCTTCCCGAAACACACCGACCACCCCGATATCAAAATGCTCATGGAGAAGGTGGAGGAACAGAAGCGCATCAAACAGGCTGCCCTCGAAGAACACAACCGCATGGAAGCCCTCTACCGCAAATATGCCCAGACGTACCGCTATCGCTTCCTGCGCTGGATCGATGACCAGAAATTCAAGCGGAAACGCCGCCTTGATGCCAAGAAGAAACCCAAACCCAAGTACACTCCGCCGAATCGTACCGAGTTTGAAACCGCTAAAATTCAGATGGAAATGCAGCGCCTCTATCGTGAGTACCACGTCAGCATGATCGAAAAGATCCGCCGCTGGTGGGAAAACCAGATGTTGCAGCTCCGTGAAAATAAACAGCAGCGTCAGGCGGATAAAGAACGCGAACTCGCCGCAAAACAACGCCGTGAAGAACAGGCAGCTCAGAAAAAAGCCGCCGAAGAACAGCTCAGACGCGAACACGGCGAACTGTTCGGCAAAAAACAGAAGGAAGCTCCGCCCGATACCGAAAATACTGCTCCCGAATCGCCTGAATCCTCTGAACGGAAGTTCAGCCGCATCCGCAATATCGCTCTCGCTGTCGTTCTCGCTCTGCTCATCGGCGTGGTCAGCTATGTGATGATCTGCGCTGTGCGGGGAAAGGCGGTCAGACTCTTCGGTAAAAGTATTCTCCATGTGATGACAGGCAGCATGGAACCGTCCTTGCAGGTCGGGGATTTCATCGTCATCGAATCGGCTGACCCTGCCGACCTGAAACCCGGTGATATTATTTCGTACTATTCGCAGCAGTCCGATATTGCCGGTATGCTCGTAACACACCGCATTCAGGAAATTGATGCAAACGGCGATTTCATTACCCTCGGTGATGCCAACCCCGTACCCGATGAACTCCCCGTTCATCCCGATCAGATCATCGGGCGGTATACCCATAAGGCACGATTCTTTATGTGGCTCAGTACGTTCGGTGATCTGCGGAAACTGCTGCTGCTTATCGTGATGATCGCTGTCTCGGTCGTGTCTGTCTATGAGATGCGCACCGTCATGCGGCTCGGTAAACAGGTCGCTGAAGAAAAACGTCAGTCCCGTGAAGAAGCCCATGAAGCCAGAATGCGCGAGGCTGTCGCTCAGGAAATCGAACGGATGAAGGCGGAGGGCATTGCGCCCGATGCGCTGGAGGTTAAGGATGACACAGGAAAAACTGATGAAGGACAGAATGGTCGTCCGGACAATTCTGTTTAGCATCACATTCATCGCTTTGATCGTTTTCATTGCACTCTATGCAGATGAAAAAAAACGGGTGCAGGAAACGTTCCAGAATCGCTATGAAGCTAATCTGGAACGGGTAGAAGAGGATATTCAGTCCTATCTGGAGGCAGAAGGGGATTACGATATGCGCTATACCCGCTTGCTTGCGGATATGAGTACTGCAAAGGAATTTGCCTTCCTCATCCGGAATTTTGACGACAAACAGATCATTGTCAACGAGATGTATACCGTTCTCCTCAAATACCCCGAACAGATGCGGCAGGAGGAACGCCTGAAAGCCATGCAGACGGCTGTCCATGATATTCTCCGCCACCTCGATCAGGGCTATGAGGAGGCGGAGGCGCTCGTTGCTGATGTTGATAAATTGGGACATTGACAGGAGGTAGGATTATGGGAACATGGAGTGAAAAACGTAAATTAAAAAAAGAAATCAAAATCTGTATGCAGACCATTCAGGAAATCGAACGCAAACGCTCCCGTTCACAGTCGGCTCTCGTGCAAGCCGTGCTTTTGCAGGAAACACCTGACGAACGTGACGTGGAATGGTTCAATAAGTATACAGGCGAAATTACGGCTTGCCGTAATCATATGATCGAACTGCAAAAAAAACTCAATTCACTGTAAAAATTCCCCCATCGTCTGAGACGGTGGGGGGATTTTGCACTATAAGTGAGTACAGGCTGTCAAGGATCAGCGGACACAGATGTAGCCGACATAACCTGCATATAAACCAAGCATGATGCCGCCTTCCCAGCGCTCCAGGCGCTTCGATGTCCAGCAGAAAATCCACACGAGCAGCGAGAATCCAAGCATGACTCCAAGATCAATCGCATTCTCTGCCGTGAATCCCATCGGCGAGATCGCTGCCGATATGCCCAGTACCATCAGCACGTTGAAAATGTTCGAGCCGATGACATTGCCAAGCGCCATGTCTACTTCTTTCTTCTTCGCCGCTACTGCCGACGTTACAAGCTCCGGCAGACTCGTGCCGAAGGCGACAATCGTCAGCCCGACAAGATTCTCCGACATTCCGAATTTCAGCGCAATCGCTGAGGCGGAGTCTACAACGAAATCACCGCCGATTATGATCGCCGCCGCACCGCCTGCAATGTAAAGCAAACATTGCCACAAAGGCAGCTTTTTGCGGGGTTCTTCCGATTCCGGCGCAAGCTGCCGTGCTTTCATTGCCGAAACAACCGTCCACACCAGAAATGCCGCAAAGCACAGTGTCATGATGATGCCCTCAAGCCGTCCGACTGCCATGCCGAGTAATCCGAATACCAGCAGCATCGCAAAACTTAACAGCGAAATCGGATACTCCCGCAGCATGATCGGCCGCTGTATCGTCAGCGGACACAGTACTGCACAGAATCCGCACACAACCATCAGATTGAATGTGTTGGAACCAACCGCATTGGCTATCGCAAGCTCATTTTTATGTGCGATCGCCGCACTGACCGAAACGGACATCTCCGGCAGGGAAGTACCCATCGCCACAATCGTCAGACCGATAATCAGCGGCGGGATCTTCAGCATCTGCGCAATTCCCGATGCGCCGTCTACAAAGAAATCCGCACCCTTCACAAGCAGGACAAATCCTACAAGCAACAGTACAATTTGCAACACCAGATCCATCATTCCGCCTGCTTTCCGAGCGCTTCAATATACATCGGGAGCGCTGTCTCGAATTTGACTCCGTACCAGTGGCTTTCGTCGCCCAGCGTGTTTTCGATGCACTGTACGGTGTAATCCGCTGCCAGCTTCGCCGCTTCAAATGCCGTCATGCCCCGCAGATATGCCCCCACAAAGGCGGCGGCGTATACATCGCCTGTGCCGTGACAGCCTCGCTCTATGCGCTTATGCTCATAGTAACGGCGCACACCGTCCTCCACAACGATCACTCCCGTCGTTTCCGCCTTATACGAAATGCCCGTCAGTATGATCGTCTTTGCTCCTGCCACTTCCAGTTTGTCCAGAATTTCCGTGATGTAGTCTTTATCATATG
>JAILPP010000115.1 GCA_024699425.1 Oscillospiraceae bacterium
ATTATTATACCATATCCCGGCGGGTTAATCAAGAAATTATACGGGATTTTGAGGGAGAACCTTAGCAGGTCGACGTCTGACCGGATTTCCGGAAGCATACCCGGGGAAAATCTCGATAACATATTTCTTTATTAATCTATTAAAATCAATTATTGTATTTCCTCCGGATACAGGAACATCGAAAACGCGAAAACATCGCATTTTCAATGTGAATTGGCGCCCTGAACCGGAATCGAACCGATGACCTGACGCTTAGGAGGCGTCCGCTCTATCCTACTGAGCTACCAGGGCAAATATCATTTTGAAATCGAAAATACACGAAAAACGTTTCGCTTAGGAGGCGAACCCTCTATCCTACTGAGGTACCGGGACACAAATATGAAAAGGCGATAAGCCGCCCACCATTTCATTATAACACATCTTTCCGGAAAAAGCAAGTCTTTTTCCGGAATTTTTCTGACAGATACAGCCCGTACCGTTTCCGATGCGGGCTGTATGGTATGAGAGGTCAGGTAAAATCTTTGATGACATTGAGCGCACGTTTGAGGATCAGGAGCGAATCGGTGGAATCCACTTTGTCATCGTGGTTGACATCGGCTGCTGACTGCTGTGCATCGGTGAGTTTTCCTGCGCCGATGATGAACTTGTTCACGAGAATGCAGTCGAGGATATTGATTTCGCTGTCACCGTTGATATCGCCGAGGGAGCTGTCTGCGGGGGTGACGGTGCCTGTCGCTTCGGATTTGAGACCGGTTGCCTTGGCGTAAGTTTCCGCAGTCGAGCCTGCAGCGCACTTCACCACGAAGTCCTTGAGAATATCATGGATGAAGATATACGAATACTGTCCGTTCGCCGTAAAGGTGGAAGTGCAGCCGAACGCTTCTCTGCCGATGTTGGTTTTCTCACCGAGAACGGTGACAGAGGGCAGGGATTTGCAGTTGATAAACGCTTCTGCGCCGATTTTCTCCACGCTTGCGGGGATGGTGAGTTCTGTGATGGGGGTATTGGCGAATGCGCTTTCCCCGATGGTTTTCAGATTCTTGGAAAGTGTGACGGTTTCGAGCTTTTCGCAGCCGTAGAAGGCGCTGTCACCGATGGAAGTCACCGTGTCGGGAAGTGTGACGGACGTGATCTCCTTGTTCATGCGGAACGAGCTTCCCAGAACAGTCTTGACTGTATCGGGAATGACCACTTCGCCCTTTGCCGACGTGCCGTCGATCAGAATGCCGTTGAGGATGAGCAGGGGAGAATCCTTGAGCTGTTCCTTGAGCCACGGAGTTTCCCCGAATGCCTTGTCGCCCACCTGTTCGATCGTAGCGGGAACGGTGATCGCCGTCAGATTGGTGCAGCGGAAGAATGCTTCCTTGCCGAGTACCTTGACGGTATCGGGAATGCTGACTTCCGTGACTTTTGCAGCCAGACCGCCGAAGATCTGTTCACCGACCTGTGTGATGCCCAGATCTGCGGGAATTTCGATCACAATAGGGTCAACCCGTTTCGGGTCGGGCTTGGGGAGTTCGGGGAGCTGTTTGCCGCACGATGCCTGACCGCTGACGATGCCGCCGTTTTCCTGTGCAAGATAGCCGGAAAGCCATGCAAGCGGAGCATTCCAGTTGATGGCGCACTCGTTGACGGAGTAGGCTTCGTTGTCATCCGCATAGCAGAGCTGTGTGGGCGTTTCGCCCTTGATGCAGCCGGAATCTTCCATGATCGGGTCTTCAATGCCGCCGTTGGCACCGCCGACCAGTACGCCGCAGGGGGCTTTGGGGGAAGTATCCTTGGTCATTTTCGCCCAGAAGCGGTGATGCGGGTATTGTGCGCTGTGTTCGCCGTAGCCTGTGACGTAGGAGAAGTCGAGTGCATTTCTGCCGAGAACATAGTCCATTGCTCCGACAGCGCCGTCGAGATATTTTGTATCCTTGGTCTGATCGTAAGCGTAGGCGAGCATGATACCGTCATCGACCACGAACGAATTGGAACCCCAGACAAATGTCTCATGACCGTTGGAATTGACAGAACCCTGATAGGGGACATTGTAGCCGTTTTTGGACTGATATTCCAGATAGACATCCGCAGTTGCGGTCAGTGCATCAGAGAGAGCGGAAGCCTCTTCCCCGGAAAGTGCATCCTTGTGCAGCAGGAGCGAGAACGAACCGAGTGCAGCCGTATGTCCCCAGTCAAACACGCCGTCAAGACCTTTGCTTGTTTTGGACATGGACTGCGGAACGGTCAGGGCATGATCGGAAGCTTTGAGGTCATCATAATAAGCTGCATCGCCCGTGGTGAGGAAGAGTTCACACGCTGCCCAGTAAAATTCATCGGTCACGTCGCTGTCGGCATAGGAACCGCCGCCGCCGTGTTCCTTGTTGGGGGCGTACAGATCGGGGTGTTTCTTTGCAGCGGCGTAGGCATTTTTCGCAGCGGTCAGGCACTTTTCCGCAAATTCGGGGTCAAGTTCTTTCCAGAGGCGGCTGCTCTGTGCGGCACACGCTGCCAGATTGAGTGTTGCGGCGGTGGAAGGCGGCATGAGATAGCGTTCCTGACGATCATTCACGGGGTCAAGTCCGAGACCTGTCCACTTGTCGTCATGCACTTTATGATATGCCATATTTTTATAATCGCCGTCCTGCACGAGCATGCTGAGCATCCATTCCATTTCATAGCGTGCTTCATCGAGCAGGTCGGGGAACTTGTTGCCGTTTTCGGGGAGTTTCATATCGCCGTCCGCAAAGCCGACGGGTTTGCCGTAGGCAGTGACCATCATTTCATACTGGTTCTGCATCATCCAGAGGGAAATGCCGCCGTTGACGACATATTTTCCGTGGTCGCCCGCATCATACCAGCCGCCTGTGACATCCTGTTCCCCCTCGGAGCCGTCATAGCCGAAAACCTGCCGAATGATACCTGTATCGGGTGCATGGGCAGCCTTGCGGCTGAGTTCTTCCGTGTCGCCGGAGGTGATGTACTCCGGCAGGATCTCTATGCCGGAACGGTTCTGATAGAAGTAGTTGAGTGCATCGTACATCAGACCCGAATAGTCTTCGGTAATGCCGATCTTGAACATTCTCGAAGATGCGCCGTCCTCTGTGCGGAGCCAATAGGTACCGGGCGTATTGAACGCCGTGAAATCTAGGATATGCACGGTATCGCCTGACGTGCTGTCCGTGCCGAAAGGCGTGGATTTACCCGTGAATACAGCCTCTCCGTCCGCAGTGGCAAGCTGAAATTCGGTGGGCTTTGTCTGATCGGTGACGAACGTTGCCTGCTTGACACGATCGGGGAAGTAGCCGATCTGATTGGTGATGATAAATTCACGCTTGCCGGGTTTGCGTTTTTCGAGAATTTCCTCACGTTCGGCGGCTTCCTGTTCCAGTTTTTCCTTGTTGGCGGCATCGGCAGCCTCTGCCGCCGCAGAAGCGTCGATCAGGATACCGTTGACCACAACGAAGGGATTTTCCTGTTTTTTCGCATCGAGCCACGCAGTACCGGCAAAGGCAGTATTGCCGATGTAGGTGACACTTTCGGGAATGGCAATTTCAGCCAGTGCCTTGCAGTCATTGAACGCCATCCCCTCGATAGCGGTCAATGTTGCGGGCAGCTTGACAGATTGCAGTGCAGAGCAGTGCCAGAATGCGCCCGAACCGATGCTTGTTACGCCTTCCGGAATGGTCACGGAAGTCAGTGCAGTACCGTAAAAAGCAGTTGCGCCGATGGCAGTTACAGGCATACCGTCGATCTCGGACGGGATCTTAACGGATTCGGTTTCACCTGTCCAGCCGGAAATGGTAACGCAGTCATTTTCGATGGTATAGGTGAAATCGCCGGAAGTGAGCGCTGCCTCTGCCGCTGAGGCAGTGACAGCCGCATTCTGGGGGAGATTTGCCGCAGGAATCCCCGTGCAAAGGAGGCATAGCGCAGCCGCCAGTGCAGTGATGGTGTGTTTTCTCATATCATTTACCCTCTCTCTGTCCGTTGGTGCGGACGGTTTACAACTATAGTATACTAAAATTACACAAACAAGTCAAGAGTTTTAAGTGTATTTTTCCGATAAAAATATGAAAATTTATCAAGAATAAATTTTTCATTTACTTTTGTTCATAATTTGTTCATATTAAGAAGAAAAAAAGAAACATTCCTGCACGATCAGAAAGCAAAAGGGGGCAATGCCCCCTTTCTGGTTACATTTTTGGAGTGGGCAGTCTGCCCGCACCGTGCTGCTGAGAACGCTCCGCATCAGGGTGCGGCATTTGCTGTTCCCTCTGTTCTTGCTGTTCGTTGGGCAGCTCATGACGCTCGTTCTGACGTTCTTTATTCCGCCATTCTTCGGGAACGGGACGTTCCTGCGCAGATTCGGGAGTTTTCGGCTCTTCGGCTGCGGGTGGTGCAGCTTCGGGGGCAGGCTGTTCGGGTTGTTCCGCAGCAGGGGCGGGAACGGTTTCAGCGGGGAGCGTTTCGGCGGGAATTTCAGGCTTTTCATGTTCAGGGACGGCGGCAGGACGATCCTGCTTCCGATCTCTTTCCGCAGGTGTGACGGGTGCAGGTGTTTCGGTTCTGATCGGTTCACGGACATCTGCGGAGCGTTCCTGTTCACGGACGTGAGGAACGGTTTCGGGTTCGGTGTGTGTCGGTTCGGGAACGTCTGCGGCAGGCGGTGCGGTGGGTTCGGTCACTTCCGCAGTCGGGAGCGTTTCGGGGACAACAGCGGGAACAGCGGGTTCCGTCCGGGGTGTTTCCCGTCTGCGTTCGGGGAGCGTTTCGGGCGGGGCGGACGGTTCGGGGGATGTGGTCTGAACTGCGGGCGCAGTCGGAACCTGTCCCTGTCCGAAATCCCCGCGGACATCTGCCGTCATTTCACGGGCAGCAATTTCCTGTTCGATCTGATTCCGATACGCTTCGGCGTGTCGGGGCTTATCTTTCTCATAATAAACGTGAACGGTGTCGCCCTTGCGGACATAACCGTGACGGACAGCACGGTCAATCAGTTCATTTGTGACGGTGAGCTGATCTTTTCCCCGACAGTCGTAATCTGCAAGCAGGGTTTCGGCATCGGGATTATTGGCACGGACGGAAAGCACCTTTCCGCTGCGGCTGACATCCATGCTGACGTTTGCCGCCGCCGATACCATAATAGATGTATACTTGGTGTAATTCACGCCGTAATACGCCGCACCGCCTGCAAGTACAAGCAGACACGCCGCCGCCGCTGCAAAATGCCGCACCGTGGCACGGATGCGGGAATTTTTCTGCACGGTATCCGCAAGCAGAACGGGCGATTCCACGATCTGTCCGACTTCATAATGCAGATTGGCAGCGTAAGTGATGCACGAAGCCTCGTCCATCAGCACCGCATAGGCAGGATGACACTCCATTACCATATATTTCATGAGACTTCGCCTCCTTTCAGGACTTGCATGATATGCCCCCGCATGATCTCGTAGCCGTTCGTGCAGACGAGCAGGACGGCGACCAGATAGCGGCGGTGACGTTCGAGCGTTTTCTTTTCCACGCCTGCGCCCTGTGCCAGACGGACAAGCGGGATTCGTTTTGTGCGGAGCAGTTCATCGAGAATCTCCTGATTCTCTCTTGCATAGCAGACGGCTTTCTGACAGGCGGCAAGCGTGCGTTTCTGCTGAGGGGCGTTGTCCGCCACATCCGTGAGCTGTACACCAAATTCCGCGAGCTGTGCGGTCAGATGTGCAATTTCCTGTTGTGTCGCCTCCCGCACGCCGAGTTGTTCGAGAGGGCGTTCCTCGTCCGCCACAGTATCCGCAAGCGTGATGCCGTCCTCCTCGCTTCCGACGGGCGTATCCAGTGAAATGTGTCCCTGATTGCGGCGTTCCCTGCGGTAGTAGTCGATCAGCCGTGAACGGATCCCAAGCGCCGCATAGCGGAGAAATGCGCCCTTGAGAGGAGAATAACTGCGGATCGCTTCGTAAAAGGCGAACATGGCAATACTCAGTTCATCATCTTCCGGCAGGGGACTGCGCCTGATAAATTTCGCCGTCTCCGAACGGATGAACGGCATATATTGTTCAATGAGCCTGTCGCAGGCTTTCGGGTCTTTCTTCGCCTCTTTGATCTCCGCTAAGAGGCGGGTGACATCAAGGTTCATAGCATTACCCCTTTACTGTTAGTATACGCACCCGCTTTCCCGAAATCGGGGTAACGGTGAAAACTTTTCTGCTATTTCTTTCAGTATAACAGAACCAAAGACCGCTGTCAAGCTGAGAATGGGGTTCTGCATGAAATTTTTGAAAAAAGTTTGGAAAAAATTATGGCTGTATTTCGCCGTTTTTGCGTTTTTGAGAAATTTTTTTGAAAAAATGCAAATTTTTTTTGCAAAAGACCCCGTTTTCTGAAAACGTTTTCCGTAATCTGTGAGTGTAAGGCAAATCCAAACGTCCTTGGAGAGGGACTTAAAAAACTACTACATAAAAGAAATGAGGAATTTATTATGAACACCACAAAGAAGCGTATCCTGACCGCCCTGACCGTCGCATCTGCTATGACAATGGCAGGCGGCATTACCGCATTCGCTGCCGAGGAAGAGATCACCGGGCAGCCCGCAGTGGAAGTGACCTCAGAAGCTGTCACAGAGGCAGAGACTGAGAAAGCAGCTCCCACAGATGCAGCACCCGCCGAAGAAGCCCCCGCACAGGAAGCAGACGAGTGGTTCGATGTAGAGGCAGAGCAGGAAGCAGATTCTGAGGAAGAAGAGACGGTAGCTGAAGAAGAGACGGTAGCTGAAGAAGAGACAGCCGCTGAAGAAGAAACAGCCGCTGAAGAAGAGACAGCCGCTGAAGAAGAGACGGTAGCAGAAGAAGAGACAGCCGCTGAAGAAGAGACAGCCGTTGAAGAAGAGACAGCCGCTGAAGAAGAGACAGCTGCTGAGGAAGAGACAGCCGCTGAAGAAGAGACAGCCGCTGAGGAAGAGACAGCCGCTGAGGAAGAGACAGTAGCCGAAGAAGAAACAGAAGTTGAAGAAGCACCGGCAGCACCCGCAGCAGAAAAGCCGGAAAAGAAGGAACACGGCAAGAAGCATCATCATGTAAAGCCTGAGCTTGCAGAAGATGCAGAGAAGCCCGCAAAGCCCGAACTTCCCGCAAAGCCTGAGAAGCCTGAGCTTGCAGAAGATGCAGAGAAGCCCGTTAAGCCCGAACTTCCCGCAAAGCCTGAGAAGCCTGAGCTTGCAGAAGATGCAGAGAAGCCCGTCAAGCCCGAACTTCCTGCAAAGCCTGAGAATCCTGAGCTTGCAGAAGATGCAGAGAAGCCCGCAAAGCCCGAACTCCCTGCAAAGCCTGAACTTCCTGTAAAGCCCGAAGAGCCGGCTGTGATCGTGGATGCAGAGGACGAGGACGTTGCATTCGATACCGAGGAAGAGCAGAACGAGA
Source organism: Oscillospiraceae bacterium (assembly GCA_024699425.1). Taxonomy (GTDB): domain Bacteria; phylum Bacillota; class Clostridia; order Oscillospirales; family Ruminococcaceae; genus UBA3855. The sequence goes on from JAILPP010000115.1 coordinate 7,392, forward strand.
GCGTTGAGCCTGTCAAGGACATTTCCGATTTCTCTAATGAGAGTTTTGGCATGAAGCTCTACAGAAACGCTTTTGACTGGAATCGTTTCTTCAAGGAAGACAATGCAAAGCGTGCAACCGTGATCGGTTCTTTCCCGTCGCTGAACAGCACAGGCTGGAATTTCACAATGGTCAAGTAATCCCCGTAATACGATAACATAACACCCCAAAGAAACAGCCCCATTCCGTAAAGAATGGGGCTGCTTTCTGTATGTTACTAAGGTGGACTTCCCACGAGGTGGGGAGATGTCCGTAAGGACAGAGGGGACGGGGCGTTCGCCGAGTAGCCCCCCAATACTCGTCAGAAGCGGAAGTCACGTTTGCCGAGGTGAATGTTTTCGATATATTCGGTAGCCTTTGCACGGGCTTTCTCGTTCGGGATGAGTTTGAGCTGTTCGGTGATGAGCTTTTCGCCGATTGCCTTGGTTTCGGGAGAAGCGTAGTCCTCCAGATATTCTTTCAGGGTCATAAGGGCGTTGGGGTGACAGCAGTTCTGGATCTGACCCGTCTTGCACAGGGACATGAAGCGGTCGCCGGTTCTTCCCTCACGGTAGCAGGCGGTGCAGAACGACGGAATATAGCCGAGATCCATCAGCCAGTGGACAACTTCGTCCAGAGAACGCTGGTCGGATACGTCGAACTGTTCCGTATCATGCGGACGCTCTTCGGCAGAATATCCCGCATAGCCGCCGACAGACGTTCTCGAACCGCCGGAGATCTGCGAAATGCCCAGACCAAGCACCTTATTCCGACAGGCTTCACTCTCACGGGTGGAAATAATCATGCCCGTGTACGGTACGGCGATACGGATGCAGGCAATGATCTTTGCGAATGTCTCATCATCAATGCCGTTGTCGAAAACGGTGGGGTCGATGTCGTCCGCACGCTTGATGCGGGGTACGGAAATGGTATGCGGTCCGACACCGTGAACAGCTTCGAGGTGTTCTGCGTGCATCAGCAGACCTGCGAACTCATAGCGGTACAGTTCCAGTCCGAACAGAACGCCCAGACCGACATCATCAATGCCGCCTTCCATAGCTCTGTCCATTGCTTCCGTGTGGTAAGCATAATTGTGCTTCGGTCCTGCGGGATGGAGTTTTTCGTAACTTTCCTTGTGGTAAGTCTCCTGAAACAGGATATAAGTTCCGATGCCCGCATCGTGCAGTTTCTGATAATTTTCGACTGTCGTTGCGGCGATGTTGACATTGACACGGCGGATCGCACCGTTCTTATGCTTGATCGAATAGATCGTTTTGATACATTCGAGGATATACTCGATCGGGTTGTTGACGGGGTCTTCGCCCGCTTCAATGGCAAGTCGCTTATGACCCATATCCTGCAGGGCAATGACTTCATCACGCACTTCGTCCTGTGTCAGCTTCTTGCGGGGAATGGACTTGTTCTGCATATGATACGGACAGTACACGCACTTATTGACGCAGTAATTCGAGAGATACAGCGGCGCAAACATAACAATGCGGTCGCCGTAAAATGCTTCCTTGATCTCACGGGCAAGTGTAAACATCTTTTCGGTCAGTTCGGGGTCATCGCAGGCAAGCAGGACACTTGCATCACGATGGGAAAGACCGGGACATTCGACACCTCTTGCAGTTTTGCGGGGGCGTGCGCTTTCGATGATCTGTTCGATCAGGACACGGTCGTTCTTGTGTTCATCGGCGTAGCGGAGCGTTTCGAGAATTTCCTCATGATTGATAAATTCGTCCGCTTTCAGGGATTTCACGTTGTACTCAGCCATAGTAATTTCCTCCTGTGAATGGCATTTCTTCTGTCCACGCAGGTTCAGAGACGCACAGGGGAAAATCCGCAGGCGTTTCCGTACCTTTTCCGTCAGCATTGCTTCCGGGTCAGCAGAGCAGAGCAGTTCGCCGTCAGCATTGCTTCCGGCTCACAAGACTATTATACCACAAGTGAAGAAAATTGTCAACACAAAGATAAATAAAGAGTACAGACTGTCAGAATAGACTTCCTCGGAAACAGGAGAAGTGTCAGATTCCGCAGGATATTTTGTGCCTGACAAAGAGACTCGACCGCAGGAATACTGTATGTATTGCAAGGGAGAGGCTCAAAGTCAGGCACAAAAAAGACAAGGAAGATGGC